>JAADIV010000090.1 GCA_013151175.1 Deltaproteobacteria bacterium
AAGGGCCAGGGGCATTTTGATTATTTCGCCATGAACGTCCTGCAGCAGAAGGCGGCCCTGGCCCTGATGATCCGCCTTGATGAGCGCCCTGATATAATTCACTGCCATGACGGCCATACCGCCCTGCTCCCCGCCATGCTCCGGGAAATTGAGGGCTATCGGCATTATTTCTCCAGAACCGGCTGTGTGGTCACCATTCATAACGCCGGTACAGGTTATCACCAGGAAGTTGCCGACCTGCCGTTCGCCAAAGCCGTTACCGGATTGCCGCAGAGAGTTATCGACAATAATCTTCTGGCCGGAGCCTTTGACCCTCTGCTCACGGCGGCAGCGTACGCCCTGTTGAACACGGTGAGCGAAAACTATGCCAGAGAGCTGCAGGAGACCGATGATGATTCCTTGACCGGCTGGCTAGGTCATACTCTGGTCAAGCGGGGTTTTTCTCTGGCGGGCGTTACCAATGGCATTGATCCGGCGGACTACAATTTAAAAAATTACCAGGCCCTGGGACTGGCGGCCGGCTTTATCCCCGGCTCCACTAGCGCCAGGAACAAGGCCGGCAAAGCCGCCTGCCGGCGTGATTTAATTATGTCTTTGGCTGCAGGCCGGATGACCGGCCTCAAACAGACCGGTCATCTGGATTGGCTGCCGCAGCTGCCTCTCTTCACCTTTGTCGGCAGATTCACCGCCCAGAAAGGGATTGATAAATTACAGGCAGCCTTAAAAAAACTATTGCTTATTCAAGCTAATTTTCAGATACTAATTTTGGGTAGCGGCCAAAAGGACGAAGAGGATAAATTAAGGTTGTTGGCCCGGCAGCCGGCCAATAGCGGCCGGATTTGTCTGCTATGTGGTTTTGATTCAATTACCGCCACCAGGATGTTTGCGGCGGGAGATTTCTTTCTCATCCCCTCACGCTATGAACCATGCGGCCTGACGGATTTTCAGGCCCAGCTCTTTGGTAATCTGCCCATTGTCCACGCCGTGGGCGGCCTGGTAAAGGTGCGGGATGGGAAGACCGGTTTTACCTATGATGCCCACGATAGCGGGGTCTTAATCGCCGCTATGCAAAGGGCCATAAATTTATTCGCAACAGAAAAACCGGCCTTGGCGCGGATGCAAAAGGCGGCCGTAATCCTGATTCACCGGAAATACACCTGGGATAAGGTAATGAGCCGCTATCTGGAGTTATACCGCCGAAGCAATGGGCTGGCACGCAATGGGCAATAATGGGCAGACACGCCCGTACATATTTTTTTATTTATCGTAGGGGCAGACCTGTGTGTCTCTGCCCTATTTGCCTCATCATTAATTAAAGGGGACAAGATTATGGCAATCAAAATTGGCATTAACGGTTTTGGCCGGATTGGCAGAAATGTTTTTCGGGCCATTGATAAAGACGCGGCTTTTAAGGACATTGAAGTCGTGGCGCTTAACGATCTGACCAACAATGAGACCACGGCGCACCTCCTGAAATATGATTCCATTATGGGGGTCTATGACAGCGAGGTAAAGGCAACGGAAAAAGGTATTGCCGTTAATGGCCGGCAAATTGATATTTACAACCACCGCAACCCGGCAGACATCCCCTGGGGTGATATAGGTGTAGATTATGTGGTTGAATCAACAGGGTTTTTCACCAATGATGAAACCGCCGGCGCTCATCTGGAGGCAGGTGCGAAAAAGGTTGTTATCTCGGCGCCGGCCAAGGGCAATGTCAAGACCATTGTCATGGGCGTTAATGAGGATGAATACGATCCCATTGAGCATAACATAATTTCCAATGCCTCCTGTACCACCAATTGTCTGGCCCCGGTGGCGAAAGTAATCCTGGAAAAATTTGGTATCAAAAAGGGACTTATGACTACGGTGCACGCCTATACCAACGATCAGCGTATCCTGGATTTCCCGCACAGCGACCTGCGCCGGGCCAGGGCGGCAGCTCTGTCAATGATCCCCACCAAGACCGGGGCCGCAGCGGCAGTATCCCTGGTTCTGCCGGAGCTGAAAGGCCGGTTTGACGGCCTGGCCGTCCGGGTTCCCACTCCCAATGTGTCTCTGGTTGATGTCGTTATGGAGGTGGAACGGGAGGTGACGGTTCCAGAGGTAAATGAGGCGTTAAAGGCGGCTGCCAACCGCTATCTTGGCTATTCCGATGAGCCGCTGGTCTCTATTGATTACAAGGGGAATCCCCATTCCTCAACGGTTGATGCCCTGTCAACCAAGGCCATTGGCGCCATGGTAAAAATTCTATCTTGGTACGACAACGAATGGGGCTACTCAAACCGGGTTCTCGACCTGATCCTGATGATGGACGCCCAAAAACCGGTGTAATGGTATGAAGCTGAAGGATGGCGGCGCCGATGAACTAATCAATTCTGACGCCCTTAAGGCAAATTTGCAGGAAACAGCGGTGCGTCAGGTAGAAATAGGGGCCTCTTACGGGGTACTGGTTGAGGTTGTCTGCGATTATCGCGGCATCTGTAAAAATCTCCATGAGCTGCTGCTTGAGATCAACCATCCATTCCGCAATTGGCTGATTATCCTGCCGAGGCTGCGGGCCTACACCCTAAAGCATAATAGTCATTATATCCGCCATCCCAAGGGGCCGAAGGCCTTTAGCCGGTTTATTGATATTTTTCTGGATGCCGTTAACGACTCACAGGCCCTGGCCAAATCAAAGGCGGTTACCCCGCAGGTCATGAGTCACGACCAGTCACCGAAAAATGCTGCCGCCATTGCCAATCTGGCCATGGAGTCACTCCTGGCCTATCTGGAAAAATTCATTAATGCCCTGGACCAACAGGAGTTAAAACGCTATAAGGCCGCGCTTAACCAGTGTTTCAATAAACTTCATAAATTAGATGACCATATTCTGACCTATATGGTGCAGGGCTATCATCCCGTCAAAAAAATTGCTGCCGCCCTCCTGGAGATCAGCGGTGCGGACAGGAAATTCAAACTGGAGCCTTTTTGCCGGCTCTACACAAAATTACTGCGCATCGATTATAATTACTGGCTTGGTGAAGAAGATCCCCTGCCATGGTTCACCAAGGCCTGCGGCCACGATCAGGATGACTGGAATGTCGGCAATATCTTCGCCCCCGTCTCCCACGCGGCAATAGCCGCTCATTTGGCCGCACTGCCCCCCAAAGTCAGTAACAAGGGGCGAGAGGAGTTAATCCGTATCCTGGAACTACCGACTCATATCGAAATAGTCCGCCTCTACAAGGATATTCCCAACCAGTTGCTTGCTGTTCCCTTTCCGAACGCCAGCTATCCCGGCAATACGGGAAATGACCATAAGGTGCCGCAGACAAAAGACCTTGAGCCGCAGGATCGTTTCGCCGAAAATCGCAAGCTGCTCTTTCTCTTCCGCATTATGGACACCCAGGGGCTGTTCCTGATCCATGAGGACACCCTGCGGGAAATAAATCGCAGCCTGGTACATCTTATTCAGCGGCAGTCCTTTGAAGAGATTGAAAAATTCCTGCTCACCACCTTTCAACTCTTAAAGGCCAACGTCAATAAATTTCCCCATACCGCCCTGCAATGTATTCAGGTATTGGGAACGGAGGTGTTTAAGAAGGAGAGCGGCCGCCTAGTGGAGAGCTTTCTCTGGGAGGTGGTGCGTTTTGGCTTTCAATACGCCAATGTTACCGGGGTTGACGAGGACTGGCAGCCCATTGCCAATCCCGCCCACCTGGTAAATATACGGGTTTGGCTTAGTCTGATTATGCGGGAGCCAAAATGGTGTTCCACCCTGTTTTCCGCCCTGATTATTAATCTCCATCTCTCCGGCACCTGCATTAAAGACACCGATCTCTTTCAGCGGGACATTACCGAACTGCTGAACCACCCCATTGAACCGCTCTATAATCTGGCCAAACAATTCGCCAAATTACTGCCGGTATTTTTTAATGATATTGGCGCCGAAGGCGCCTTGCGGGAGGTCTCCACCGAGTTGGATGAAACCCACCGCCGCCATGACGTGCTGATCCATTTTCTCCGCAAGCAAAGTCACGTTGAATCAAGCAACCTCATTGTCGCCTTTATAGAGGCTATTTTCTCCTTTTGGCGTACCAAAGACAAGGAATTGCTGGCCGATTTTCTGCCGCCGGAGGTTTTATACCAGGTTCAGCTTGAAGGCCCGTTTATTGATGATCTGCATATTTTGTTGAAGAGGGTATTTGAACTACCATCTCATCACGGCGTGCAGGATCTCTTAAATTGGCCGGAGCGGGAGCGTGACAGGTTTTTGAGCCGGCAGGCGGATCTGAATCCCGTTGAGTTGCGCCGTTTTACCCTGTTGGTTGAGATGTATGTCCTGCTCTACGAAAAATATAATTTGGGCCGCCAGGATTTGCGTCAGCAACTGGAAATCGCCGCCAATGCCAGCTTTCCTGAACTTGCCGAACTCATTGACGTTCTGGACAGCGGTAATACCTTTCAATGCCTCACGGCTATTCTCGACCATCTGGAGAACCTCCAGAAAATCATCTTGAATAAGCGCAGGTTCGCGGCCAAAGAAGACATCTATTACAAAAGGCATATCGCCGTTGATATTCCTTCTGTTTACGGCCGCTATCAGGAGAAAAAATTTGATGCCCTGGGCCTCACCTTCCGCTTGGAAAATCTGGCCCGGATTTACCTAGAGAAGATTCCGGAAACAGTCAACCTGTCCTTTATTACCGAAGCTACCTTTATCAGGATTATCAATTGCCTGAAGCTCTATCTGCGTGCTTTAAAGATAGACGGCATCAGCAGCCGTCATTTGGAGTCATATATTGCCCTGTTGGCCAATTCCGTTGAGCAGAAACGCTTTTCCTATACCCAATATCTAGATATTTTCCGCGGCCTCTCCGAGGGCGTCAAGGACATCATCTACGCCTATTATACCAACGTCCATCAGAACAACCTGTCCATTATCGCCCCCCAGATTGGCGCTCAAAATCTTTTGCCCCGCTATAGAAGCCTTTGGCAGGAGGAAGATCAGACCGGCAGCGTCCACCGCTTGAGTGAGTCCTTTCTGCGTGATCTTATTGCCGGTACCTTTGGCCTGCAGCATCTTGATAATTTCATCACCCGCATCTACCAGACCCTGGAGATTCAAAAAGAGTTGCTGGATGAAAAAAATCTCGATCTGCTCATGACCTATAACCCTGAAAACGCCATAACCTTTCTCCACAAAAATAACAGTCATACCGATAACCTGCTGATGCTGGGCAATAAGGGCTATAATCTGACCTTACTTGCCGCCGACCATCTGCCGGTGCCGCCCGGTTTTGTGGTAACGACCGAAATATTCCGCTGCTGGCCGGTGGTAAAGAATTTTTTTAAGGCCAGGGACGAATTTATGTCCCGGATAAAAAAGGCCATGGGCGAATTAGAGGAGATGACCGGCAAAAAATACGGCAGCCCGGATAATCCGCTCCTCCGCTCCTGGTCTCAGTGCGCAGCGGCGCCGCCGTATCCATGCCGGGCATGATGGCCACCCTTCATAATATTGGTTTAAACGAAGAAATAGTTGAATCATTTGTCCAAAAAACCGGCAAAGAATACCTGGCCTGGGATAATTATCGGCGATTTTTACAATCCTGGGCAATGACCAGCGGGGTAGGGCGGGAGACCTTTCAAACCCTGATGGACAGCGCCAAGCAAAAATATGATGTTCAGGTAAAACGGCAGTTTACCCCGGCCCAAATGAAGGAATTGGCCTTAAGCTATCAAAAGACCGTTCGCGGCATTGGTATTGGTATTCCCGATGATCCCTGGCTGCAATTGACCGCTGCTCTGGAGATGGTGCTTAATTCCTGGAATACCGCCAAGACCCGCGACTACCGCTCCCTGATGGATGTCTCGGATTACTGGGGGACAGCGGTCATTATTCAGGCCATGGTCTTTGGCAATTTAAGCCATGAGGCCGGCTCCGGCGTGTTGTTTACCGCTCATCCCTACCGCAAGGTGCGTCGGGTGGCCCTTTGGGGCGACTACGCCCCCGGCGATCAGGGCGAAGATATTGTCTCCGGTCTGGTTACCGCCTATCCCATCTCCGTGGAGCAGGCTGAGATTGACGGGCGCTCGAAAGATTTTACCCTGGAACGCCTTTTTCCGAAAATTTACCAGCGTCTGCGGGATATCGCCAGAGAACTGGTCTATGAGAAGCACTGGAATCCGCAGGATATCGAGTTTACCTTTGAAGGCCCGGAGGCGGCGGATTTATATATTCTGCAAACCAGGGATATGATAACCATCAAGAAAAAGGAAAGTTTTAGCGCCTTCGTTGACGGCCCGGAGATGACCAAGGCCATCTTGGGCAAAGGTATCGGGGTGAGTGGCAGTGCTTTGGCGGGGCTTGCCGTGTTCACCATGGAAAACATCCGCCGCCTGCGGCAGGAAGACCCCGGCGCCTCACTAATTCTGGTGCGCCAGGACACCGTTCCCGAAGACATTAAGGAGGTCTCGTTGGCGGATGGGCTGATTACCGCCAGGGGCGGCCAGACGTCCCATGCCTCGGTGGTGGCGCTGCGTCTGGATAAGACCTGCGTGGTAGGATGCAAAAACCTCAAGGTCTATGAAACCGAGGAGCGCTGTGAGATTAGCGGCCACGTCATCCATTTTGGCGACCCCATCTCTATTGACGGCCGCAAAGGACTGTTTATGCGCGGCCGCCACCCGATCAAAAAAGAGGTTCATATCCTGCCGATTTAGACAGGAATCAGGAAACAGGAGACAGGAGACAGGAGACGGGAAATCGGTTATAAGGTGGTGAAACCGGAGCCTCGCCATCGCTTGTCTGCTTCGTTATCGCCCTCACGCGCCGTAGAGACAGGGCATGCCCTGTCTCTACAATAATAATATAATGCCCCTAATTCTTTATTCATACCTCACCGCTGAGATCCTGGCGCCATTCTTTGCCAGTCTGATTGTTATTAATGGCGTCTTGTTTACCGGCCGCGTTATGCAGTTGATTGATCTCATCTTCACCATGAATATTAGCCTGGCAGACTTCATCAGGCTCTGCGTCTTTATTTCTCCGAAGCTCCTGCTATTCTCCATTCCCATGGCCAGTTCCATCGCGGTGATTATCGCTTTTATCCGCCTGGTCAACGATAACGAGATAATTGCCCTGAAGGCCGCCGGAGTCAGCCTCTACAAGATGTTGCCGCCGGTAATTGTTTTTGCGGCCTGCACGGCTCTGGCTACCGGTTTTATCGCCACAAAATTTATTCCTTCCGGCTCTGTGGCCATGCATAACCTATTTTTAAAATTGGCCACCGACAAGATTAGTAACGGGGTACAGGCCAAGCACTTCAGCGATGATACTGGTGATATCGTTATTTATGTCAATAAAATCAATCAGGCAACCGGGAAATGGCAGGGGGTTTATCTCTCTGATCTGCGTGATTCCGAGCATCCCATCACGATTGTGGCTGCCAACGGTTCTCTTATTTCGCATATGGAAGATATGTATATTAGCATGGATTTACATAATGGCTCGCTGCACAGGGAAGACGGCAGTATCAGCCAAACCGTGACTTTTAAGGATTATAAAATCAATCTGCCGGTTCAGGTGCCAAAATCAATCGGCCGGCAGAACCTGTCGAAATCTAGTATGACCCAGGAAGACCTTTTGCGGGCTGCCGCCAGATCCGGAGCGGGGTCAGGCAAAGGCGCCCATTTTTTAAGCGAATACCATAAACGTCTCGCCCTGCCTGCCGGCTGCTTTATCCTGACCCTGTTGGGGCTGGCACTGGCCTTGCGGGGCCGCCCCGGCCAACGTAACATGGCTATGCCCCTGGGAATCGGTTTCTTTTTACTCTATTTCATCAGCCTGACTATGGCGGAGAACCTTAGCGCCAGCGCCGGTATTCCCGTAGGCCTGACGATGTGGCTGCCCAATATCATCTTTGGCGCTATTACCATTGCTATTATGCGCAGCACCGCCGCTGCTTGAAAAGTAGAGATAGGGCATGCCCTGTCTCTACGGTTGCTATTGACTTCGATATATATGATGTTTAGTGTTGGGCAGAATTTTTTTATTAATCATTTTGGATGGCGCAGGAGGAAGTAGTGGATTTAAACGATTCATTAACCACAGGAATTAGCGATTTTTTTGATGTGGAAGGTCAGGAAATACCGGAAGAACTCCCGATGATGGCGGTGCGGGATGTTGTTATCTTCAACTATATGATTATTCCGTTATTTGTCGGACGTCCCGCCTCAATTTCCGCCATTAACGATGCCATGATGAAGGATAAACTTATTCTCCTGGCAACCCAGAAAGATGCCACCCTGGATGAACCCGGCCCCGATGATATTTACCGGGTGGGTATGGTGTGTATGATAATGCGAACCTTAAAACTGCCGGATGGCCGGATGAAGGTCTTGATCCAGGCCCTTAGTAAGGCCAAGATAGATGAAATACCCAAGCATACCCCGCATCTTCTGGCCAAAATCACGGTACTGAAGGATAAAGAGATAAAGACAGTGACGGTGGAGATTGAGGCCATGATGCGCACCGTGCGTGAGCACACGGAAAAGATACTTAGTCTCAAGGGCATTATCTCCGCTGATCTCGTCATGATCCTCAACAGTATTGAGGAGCCGGGGCGTCTGGCCGATCTGGTGATTTCCAATCTGCACCTTAAAACTGCGGAATCGCAGGAGGTGTTGGAGACTTTGGATCAGGTTGCCCGGCTGAAAAAGGTAGCGGAATTTCTCCGCAAGGAATTGGAAGTCTCCACCATGCAGGCCAAGATTGAGTCCGATGCCAAGGACGAAATGAGCAAGAGCCAGCGGGAGTATTATCTGCGTGAACAATTACATGCCCTGAAAAAGGAATTGGGCGATGAAGATGAACGGTCGGAAGAAATTGACGAGTTACGCGGCAAAATCAGAAAGACCAAAATGCCCAAGGATGTTCGCAAGGAGGCCATTAAGCAACTGAAGCGTTTTGAGATGATGCACCCCGATGCCTCAGAGGCCACCATAGTTCGTACCTATCTGGATTGGATTATCGATATACCCTGGCGGCAAAGCACCCAGGATAAACTGGATTTGCCGGAAGCTCTCAAGGTGTTGGACGCCGATCATTACGGGCTAGAGAAGGTCAAGGAACGGATTCTTGAATATCTGGCTGTCCGCAAGCTTAATAAAAGCACCAAGGGGCCGATTTTATGTTTTGTCGGCCCGCCGGGGGTTGGTAAAACCTCTCTGGGCCGCTCTATTGCCCGCGCCATGGGGCGTAAGTTCTTTCGTCTCTCTTTGGGTGGTATGCACGATGAGGCGGAAATACGCGGCCATCGGCGCACCTATATTGGCGCTATGCCGGGCCGGATCATCCAGGGTCTCAAGAATACCGGCTCCAATAATCCGGTCTTCATGATGGACGAAATAGACAAGGTCGGCCAGGATTATCGCGGCGATCCATCTTCCGCCCTGCTGGAGGTTTTGGATCCGGAGCAGAATTTTTCCTTCTCCGATCACTATCTGAATATGCCCTTTGATCTGTCAAAGGTTATGTTCATCGTTACCGCCAATATGGCAGACACCATTCCGGCCCCTCTCTACGACCGCATGGAGATCATCAGGCTTTCAGGATACACCCAGGAGGAAAAACAGGTTATTGCCAGGCGTTATCTCCTACCGCGCCAGATTAAGGAAAACGGTTTAAAGAAAAAAAATATAAGCGTTGATGATAAGGTGCTAGAAAAAATTATCACTAACTACACCAGGGAGGCGGGGCTGCGTAACCTGGAAAGAGAAATTGGCAAGGTGTGCCGCAAGGTGGCAAGGAAGATTGCCGAGGGCGGCCGCGGGCCTTACAAGATTTCGGGCCGCACCCTGGCCGGTTATCTTGGGCCGGTGCAATTCGCGCCGGAGGATGAGTTGGATACAATCGATCAGCCAGGCCTGGCTACCGGCCTGGCCTGGACAGAGGCGGGTGGGGTTATGCTCTATATTGAGGTCGCTATCCTGAAGGGTAAGGGCAACATAATCCTCACCGGTCAACTGGGCGATGTTATGAAGGAATCCGCCCAGGCAGCGTTAAGTTTCTGCCGTTCCAAACTGGATAAGCTCAACCTGCCTGATACCTATTTTGAAGAGATTGATATCCACGTTCATGTCCCGGCCGGCGCCATTCCCAAGGATGGCCCGTCTGCCGGTGTTACCATGGCAACCGCCCTGTATTCCGCCCTTTCCGGTAAAAAGGTGCGGCCTGATATCGCCATGACAGGTGAAATTACCCTGCGGGGCCGGGTATTGCCCATTGGCGGTTTGAAGGAAAAGGCCCTGGCAGCCCTACGGGCCGGGATCAAGACAGTCATAATCCCCCACGAGAACAAAAAAGATCTGGTGGAAATTCCTGTCGACCTGCGGCAAAGGCTCCAGTTCATTCCGGTAAAAAGCATGAATCGAATCTTAAATATTGCCTTTGTAAAATAATGCGGCAACCGGCACCCTAAAGTGGAAAATACCAGGCCCCATAATGGTT
>JAADIV010000167.1 GCA_013151175.1 Deltaproteobacteria bacterium
GCGCCCCACCATTTAATATATTCATGCACGGCACGGGAATCCGGCAGGCGCAGGCACCGCCGATATACTGCCAGAGCGGCAGTCCGGCGGCAATAGCTCCGGCCCTGGCAATGGCCATTGACACCCCTAAAATGGCATTGGCACCCAAATTGGCCTTGGTCTCCGTGCCGTCAAGTTCTATCATAAGGCGGTCAAGTTCTGTCTGGCGGCGCCCGTCCCGGCCAAGCAGAAGCGGGGCAATTTTTTCCTCCACATTGGCCACTGCCTGGAGTACCCCCTGGCCGCCGTAGCGCTGCAAATCACCATCCCGCAGTTCAAGCGCCTCATTCTCGCCAGTACTAGCTCCAGACGGCACCGAAGCACTCACCCGTATCCCATTTTCAAGACCAAGAAAGACCCTGACGGTGGGATTTCCCCTGGAATCAAGAATTTCCATTGCCTCGATAGAAGTAATTTTATCTGCCATATCAAAGCCTCCCGTAAATTAGCACCGCATTTAACCGCCTGGTAAAGATTTTATGTAACTATTCAGCGTGATACATGGAAGTAACAATAACCGCAGATTGGGCACAGCTGAATAGTTACGATCTTATCACATTTGCCGTAGGCGGCTGTATTTTTTTTATTTGACTCAAAATACAATCAATGCTATTGTCGGTAACACTTTTTTCAAAAACGTATCATCCAAGTTCACTGTATCAACAAAGAGGTTAAATATGCATATTCCAGATGGTTATTTAAGCCCGTCCTCCTGTGCGGTTATGTACGCCGCTAGCGCCCCGGTATGGTATTGGTCGGCCAAAAAGGTTAAGGAGACACTCACCGCCAGGATGGTGCCGTTACTCTCCATATTTGCCGCCTTCTCGTTTGTGGTGATGATGTTCAATGTCCCGGTGCCGGGCGGCACAACGGCCCACGCTGTGGGCGGCACCCTCATGGCAATTATCCTGGGGCCATGGGCCGCAGTTATCGGGGTATCTATCGCCCTCCTGGTGCAGGCCCTGTTTTTTGGGGATGGCGGCATATTAACTTATGGGGCCAATTGTTTTAATATGGCCATCGTCCTGCCCTTTGTTGGTTATTTTATCTATTCGCTGATCAGCCGGGGAGCAGCCGCAGGCTCCCGTCGTCACTGGTTTGCCGTTGCCCTGGGCAGTTATGCGGGAATAAACACCGCCGCCCTCTGCGCCGCCATTGAACTGGGCCTGCAGCCCCTCCTCTTCCACACTGCGGGCGGCACCCCCCTTTATTGTCCCTATGGTCTCAGTCAGACCATTCCGGCCATGCTCATCGCCCATTTGACCATCGCCGGTATTGCTGAGGTCGTGGCAACCGAAGGGGTGTTGGCCTTTACGCGACACTCAATTCACCTGAATTTACCGGGAAATATTGGGGAAGAGGGAGGAATGGGATGAAAGGAATAAGAAAATTATGGCTCGGCTTGGGGCTGCTTGCCCTCATTTCACCCCTGGGCCTTTTGGCCTCCAATACCGCCTGGGGTGAATGGGGGAAGGAAGAGCTGATCACAATTTTGGGTTATGCTCCGGTTGGAATATCCAAATTAGGCCATATTTGGCACGCGCCGCTGGCGGCTTACCGTGTTCCCAATACCGGCGCCGGATCCGGCTATATTCTCTCAGCGGTGGTTGGGGTAACCCTGATTGTTATTATTACTTGGGGACTGGGACGTCTCTTATCCAAAAAAGAGTAAGAGTTCACTAGCGCCTCATCTCCGTCCGTTTCCGCCCTCTCACGTACAGGGAGTACAGACTCGAGGGCAGAAACAAACAGATCTAAGGCACTGGTAAACTCTTACACTATCGGGCAGTATAAACTTTGGTTCCCTTGGTGAACTATTACAAAAAAGAGTAACCCGCAGAGGAATATAATGTGCCGCAAAACTTTATGGCGAACAAACTTCATCGATAGAACCCTGGCCGGGCTTACCGAAGCGATTAAACAGGCCGTCTTCGCGGAACGTTACGCCCGGCTTCCAGGTCTGTTGCAGGGACTGGATCCCAGAGGTAAAATCGTCACCTTTCTGGCTCTCTTAATTGCCACCGCCTTGAGCCGGCAACTGGGGGTAATAGCGGTGATCTACCTGCTGACGGTGATACTGGCTATGGCTTCCCGCATTCCCTTGATGTTTTTCCTGAAACGGGTCTGGCTCTTTATCCCGCTCTTTACCGGGGCTATTGCCCTGCCGGCGATCTTTAATTTTATCACCCCCGGCCAGCCGCTCGTTACCATCATGACCTTTGCGGTCCCGGTAAACTGGGGGCCTGTTCATTTACCCGCCGCCATCACCATAACGGCGCAGGGCCTGCGGGGGGCGGAAATTTTTATCCTCCGGGTAGGAACCTCTGTCTCCCTCTCCGTTCTGCTGATACTCACCACCGAATGGGCCAAGCTCCTCAGGGCTTTGGCGGCCCTCCATTTTCCCAGAACGGCCATTCTGATCTTTGGTATGACATATCGTTATATATTTCTCTTTATCAAGGTGGCGGAAGAGATGTTCCTGGCCCGCCGCAGCCGCGCCGTGGGCCGGACGAATGTCAGGGAACAGCAGAATTGGCTCTCTTACCGGCTGGGGTTTTTATTGAATCGTTCCACCAAACTCAGCAATGAGGTCTATCTGGCCATGCTATCCAGAGGTTGGAACGGTCAGGCGTATTTTCTGGACGATTTCCGTTTCCGCTGGCCGGATGCGGCCTGGATCGCCTTTACCATCGCCTTTTGCGGAGGAATTATCATATTGGAGAAAATGAAATGAGCGGCACGATCTTTAAGGTAAATGATCTGAGTTATACATACCCCGGCGGCCTTGCCGGCCTGCATGATATTAACTTCAGCGTCAGCCGGGGCGAGAATATAGCCTTTCTCGGTGTCAACGGCTCCGGTAAATCCACCCTGCTCAAGCTGATTGACGGCTTGTATTTTCCCAACAAGGGAACGATAGCGGCCTTTGGCGAACCCTTAACCGAACAGCAGCTGCGGGACGAAGAATTTGCCTTTGCCTTTCGGCGGCGGGTGGGTTTTCTCTTTCAGGATCCTGACTCTCAGCTATTTCTGCCCACCGTCTGGCAGGAGGTGGCTTTTTCGCCCCTGCAAATGGGGCTAGCAAAGGAAGAGGCAGCGGAAAAAACCAACGCCGCCCTCAAGGCTCTGGGGATTGAAAAACTTAAAGACCGAATTCCATATCAACTTAGTGAAGGAGAGAAAAAGAAGGTGGCCCTGGCCTCGTTATTGGCCCTGGACCCGGAGGTCTGGCTCCTTGATGAACCTACCGCCAATCTGGATCCCCGCACCCAGGACTGGGTTATTGAATTTATTCTCTCCCTGGCAGAGAAGGGCAAAACCCTGGTCGTGGCCATTCACGAGCTTGAGGTGGCCAAGGTCATCGCCCATCGGGCCTATATCCTGGGGGAAGATCATAGTCTGGCGGCCCAGGGGGATCCCAGGGAAATATTACAGGACGAAGAACTGTTATTACGAGTAAACCTTATGCACCGCCGCCGCCATTGCCACCCCGGCCTTACCCATCGTCATCCGTATCAGCACAGCCATCAGCATCCTCGTAAATAACCCGCCACAAAATTTGGCTTAATTCGTTGAGAGTAAAAGGTTTGGGAATAACGGCGGCAAAACCGTATTCCTTATAATTCGCCATAATGGGATCAGTGGCATAGCCGCTAGAGACAATCGCTTTGACTGCCGGGTCAATCTCCAGGAGCCTGGTTATCGTCTCCATGCCGCCCATACCGCCGGGTATGGTCAGGTCAAGAATGACGGCGTCAAAGGGCGCCCCACTTTTTTGGGCTGCCAGGAAAAGGGCTGCCGCCCTGCCACCGTCTTCGGCGATTACAACCTGATAGCCCAAATGCCGCAATAACTGAGCGCTGACATTCTGCACCATCTCATCATCATCCATGAGAAGAATCCGGCCCCTATTCTTGGTCGGCAGCCCCAAGACATTATCCAACTTGACCGGGGCCAATTTCTTATCAGAGGCGGGCAGATAGAGAGAAAATTCGCTGCCGATACCCTCCCGGGAGTCAACGGTGATAACTCCCTGGTGATTTTTGACGATGGAATAGCAGACGGCCAGACCAAGGCCGTTGCCCATTTCTTTGGTGGTAAAATATGGGTCAAAAATTTTAGCAAACATCGCGGCCGGCATTCCCTGTCCTTCATCTTTCACCGTGATTTTAACATATTTGCCGCCGGGCAGCGTCTCAATTTCCGCATCGCTCACTTCAACATTTTCAGCGGCAAGATAAACCGAGCCTCCCTGCGGCATTGCCTGTTCCGAATTCTTAACCAGGTTTTGGATAACCTGATTAAGTTGGCCCTCGTCTACCTCAACTAGCCAGAGGTCATTGGCCATGGGGCTGACAACACATTGCGCCTTGGAACCTCGCAGGGTAAAGGCCGCTGATTCGCGGATCAGGGACGAGATAGAAGCGGTATGAGTCACCGGCGTCCCGCCCCTGGAGAAGGTAAGCAGCTGCTGAGTCAGATGTTTTGCCCGGTTACAGGCCTGTTCGGCAGCGGCAATAAGCCGCCGGGGTTTACTGTCAAGGGGCAGCCTGAGGCCGGCCAGTGAAATATTGCCAAGGATAGCGGTCAGCATATTGTTGAAGTCATGGGCAATACCACCGGCCAGAACGCCCACGGACTCAAGTTTTTGCCTTTTGATCAAATCCTGTTCCAGGAGTTTGCGGGTCGTTATATCACGGGTGATTTCAATACCGGCGTAAATATTACCCAGAGCGTCCCTGACCGGACTCGCCGAGACCTCTGTGTGCATAGTCTCGCCATTAGCGGCTAAAAATGAGGTCTCCCGATGATGGGTTTTGCCGTCTGCAAAACATAGAGCCAACAAGCAGCCATCACATACCTGAGTGCGCCCGTCATGGTAGGCCCGGTAACATAACTCCCCGATATGATCTCCCTGCAGTTTTTTGTGGGCCTCATTCTGATATATGACGCGAAACTGGAGATCCTGCATGGTAAGCCCATCACCAAGGGCGGCAAGCACAGCATCAAGCTTGTTTTTTTCCTCAACAACGGCTGCGGCGGCCCTATTGCGGCCACGAATATCGCGGGCCACAGAAATCATGTATTCCCTGCCGTCCAACCGGATCAGTCTGGCATTCACCTCAACGGGAATGGTAGTGCCGTCCTTATGAATCTGTTCTCCCGCGAATATATGATACGGCATGGCGCGCAACTGGTCAACGCCGCGCCGCCAGGTTTCCGGATCGGGATCGGTAATAGATATATCAGTAACCCGCTTGGCTAGCAATTCATCCCGTTCATAACCCAACAAGGTATGAGCGGCCTCATTGATTTCGAGGAAGCGGCTAGACTGGGGATCAATAACATAAATCGAG
>JAADIV010000061.1 GCA_013151175.1 Deltaproteobacteria bacterium
AACTAGCTAAGCACTCATTTTAAGCTTGACATATCCACCCTGTCAATTGATTTTACCGACTATGCAGGGTTTAATGGCATTTGAAAGCCGGATATATTGGGTTTTATGGGAAAAGCAAATATTCTTTTAGGAAATAGGATTCGATCGCTAAGAACTGTTAAAGGATGGACCCAACAAGAGCTTGGTGCTGAAGCGGATATTAATTACAAGTTTTTAGGCGAAATAGAGAGAGGACAACAAAATCCTTCTTTTAATGTTCTTCTAAAAATTTCAGAAGCTTTGGGAGTTGAATTAACAGAATTCTTTCGGTTATGGCAAGAAATTACAGATAGAAAAGAACTTGAATCGCGGATAAATCAAATTCTTAAATCAATGCCAACTGAAAATCTTGCTCAGCTTCTTTCAATTCTGCGGATGTTAAATCCTATAGAGTAATCAATTACAGGATCTTTGTTATTGACTGCCCCAATAGGGCCATTTAACGGTTTCTGATTTCCAAAAATCTCGTGTATCTTCTCCTGAAATACAGATATTATGGTTCATCACGAGAACGAGATACATACAGAAACAGATCGTCAGGGATCTTAAGAAAAAAATGGTTTTTATCAGCGGCCCCAGGCAGGTCGGTAAAACGACACTTGCCAAAGCTGTAATGACGCCTGATTCCGCTTATCTTAACTGGGATATACCGCACCATCGGCAGGCGATTTTACGCCGGGAGCTACCGCTGAGCAAATTAATGAACAAATCATAACAGAGAATATTCAGGGCCAGGTCTTCATTGTTGTAGGCCCTGTAAGCCTTTACCAAAAATGTAAATTTCCTGCCAGGTAAGCGAGCTCGGAGTCTATCGCTTACCTGCGAGACTCCGGTTACCCGGCGAAGGCCAATTTTCATTGAAAACAAAACAAAAAAGAGCTAATGATTAGTCTCACAACAAATAACCAACGGCTGCCCACTTGAAACAGCGAGGAGCCTAAATTTATAAGGGTATTGGTATGTTTTCTGCGATCGCTGTTATTTTTGGGGCCTTGGTCGGCTCTTTTCTGAATGTAGTCATTTTTCGTCTGCCGCAGGGGGAATCCATTGTTCTGCCGGCTTCGCACTGCCCTGAATGCCGAACGCCCCTCCACTGGTATGAGAATATCCCCGTTTTAAGCTTTCTCGTTCTGCGGGGCCGCTGCCGTAGCTGCCGGGCCAGGATCTCATGGCAATACCCGTTGGTGGAATCGGCTATGGCCGCCTTGTCATACGCCATATATCTGCTAGTTGGGGCTACGCCCCTTTTTCTGATCTATTTTGTATTTTGCGCCGCCCTGCTAGCCATAATCCTTATTGACTTTTACCACCAGATTATTCCTGACGTAATCAGCCTGTCCGGTATTATACTGGGTTTTGCCGCCTCTTTTATCAACCCTCTTTTGAGCTGGCAGGATGCAGGCCTCGGGATCATCATTGGCGGTGGAATTTTTTATCTAATTGCCGGTGGTTATTACCTTATTGCCAAGCGGGCCGGCATGGGCGGCGGCGATATCAAATTACTGGCCATGATCGGCGCTTTCCTTGGTTGGCAGTCCCTGCCTTTTGTTATTTTTACCTCCGCCCTTATGGGGTCGGTTATCGGTATTTTTGCCATGATTGAACAAAAAAAAGGGGGCAAAACGGTAATCCCCTACGGGCCGTTTTTAGCGGTCGCTAGTATTATCTATATATTTTTTCAACCTGAAATTCTTTATTTTATGAGCCGTTATTATTTAAGATAGCGGCTTTAATTGGGAATCAGCATATCATGGTTCCTGTATTCTGATTGCTCACAATGGACAAAAAGACCAAAACCGTATTGTTGGTAGATGATGAAGAGCTTATCCGGGAAGTTTTGTCCACTATTCTCCTTAGCAATGGCTACGAAGTCGAATTGGCGAAAAATGGCCGGCAGGCCATGCGCAAGGTGGAAAATAAATTTTTCCACCACATAATTACCGATATCGACATGCCGGTAATGGACGGTTTGACCTTTATCCGTAATTTACGGAAAAGAGGAGTTGAATCCATTATTACCGTAATCTCCGCCCATACCGAACTTGACAATGTCAAAGAGGCCTTCAAACTTGGGGCCAGTGATTTCATCTCCAAACCATTTCAGTCAGAAAGTGAGGTTCTGCTTACCCTGCAGCAGGCCGAGGAAAAGGCCATACTGCTTAAGGACAATATTCGTCTGCAAAGGGAGCTAGCCGGTAAATATATTTTTGCTAATATCGTGGCAAGAAGCAAAATAATGCGGGATATTTTTGCCACCATTAATAAAATTGCCGACTATAAGACTACCGTCCTTATCACCGGCGAATCAGGCACCGGCAAGGAGTTGATCGCCAAAGCTATCCACTACAACGGCATCCGCCGGGATAAGGCCATGATCGATATTAACTGCGGCGGTATTCCCGAAAACCTTCTGGAGAGTGAGTTCTTCGGTTATGCCAGAGGGGCCTTTACGGATGCCTACAAAAGTAAAAAAGGGCTTTTTGAGGAGGCCGATGGCGGCACTCTTTTTTTAGATGAAATTGGCGATATGCCCATGTCCCTGCAAGTCAAGTTATTACGGGTTTTGCAGGAGGGGCAAATCCGTCCTCTGGGGCGGGGCGACTCCATCAATATTGATGTGAGAATTATTGCGGCTACCTCTAAAAATTTGGCGGAAGAGGTGCAGGGAAAACGCTTTCGGGAAGACCTTTTTTACCGGATTAACGTTCTGGCCATTGAAGTGCCGCCCCTGCGCCGC
This sequence comes from Deltaproteobacteria bacterium, assembly GCA_013151175.1. GTDB lineage: Bacteria > Desulfobacterota > Desulfobulbia > Desulfobulbales > VMSU01 > JAADIV01. The sequence continues at coordinate 2,777 of JAADIV010000061.1, forward strand.
CGCAAGGAGGATATTCCGCTCCTGGTTGACTTCTTTATAAAGGAATATAATAAGCGTCTGAGGCTGGATATCAAAGGAGTTGACCAACGTTGTCTGCAAAAACTGCTGAGTTATCACTGGCCAGGAAATATTCGCCAATTAGAAAATATTATTGAGCGCAGCATGGCTCTAAACGATGGCGAAATTCTAGATAGTGCTTCCCTGCCTGACGAGTTACGCCAGCAAGCCTGTGGCGGCGCAGACTTGCTAAGCAGGGATTTTCCCACCCTCTCAGTAAAAAAGAACCGTATCATAATGGAAAGGACTCTGATCAGCAAGGCTCTGCGGGAGACTGGCGGTAACAAAACCAGGGCCTCAGCTCTTTTGGAGATCAGTATTCCGGCTCTGCTCTACAAGATCAAGGCCTATGAAATTGACACCGGCAAATAGGGCGGCACTTATTACTTTGAGCAGCGATTTTGGCCCCGGCAGTCATTTTGTCGGGGTGATGCATGGCGTTATCTCAGTACTTGCGCCGGTGACGCGTATAATTGATCTCTGTCATACAATCCGCCCCCATGACCGGCGGCAGGCCGGGCGCTTAATGGCGGCGAATTACCGTTATTTCCCGGCCGGCAGTATTCATGTCGTTGTTGTTGATCCGGGGGTTGGCAGTCAGCGCCGCATCATTCTCCTGAAAACTAGCGGCCATTATTTTCTGGCGCCGGATAATGGTATTATAAGCCTCATCGCGACTGATACGCCAAAATCACTGGTCTGGTCAGTAAAGCGGCCGGATCTATATCTCACCCCCCTGAGCCGGACATTCCACGGCAGGGATGTCTTCGCCCCCCTTGCCGCCCATCTGGCCCTGGGAGAGTCACCGGAGACCATGGGCCGCCGGCTTGAGCCAGGGGAGCTTGCCCAACTGAAACCGGCCCGGCCTCTGCTTGATTATGAGTTAAAGCAGATCAGCGGTACGGTCATTGATGTCGATCATTTTGGTAATATTATTACCAATATCAGCCGGGAGACTGTCAATAATTTTTTTGTTGATTCAGCCATCACAATAGATATAGGCGGTCGGCAGCTACGGGGGCTTGCCTCATATTATGATGAAGTGACGCCAGGCAGTGTGGTAGTTCTCTTTAACAGTGGTGAACTGCTAGAAATCGCTGTCAATCGGGGCCGTGCCTGTGATTTTTTGCAGATTAAGGCAGATGATAGGGTAATTGTTAGCGAGATGGGGTAGGCGAGTTTACTGACTTTAAATAGTTTATTGCCGGTTCAGGACTACTGCTTTTGGTTTTTATCAGATTGGCTGCCGGTTCTGTGACAGGTAGCTGCGGATATCCTCTTTATGCTGCGCGAAGGCCTTGTTGCTGATTTTCCTCAACTCTTTACGAATGGTGGCTAGGGGCGGCAGGGGCGGCATGATGGGCAGAGAATTGTCAATGGGGTTGGGCGGGGCCAGGTGTAATTTCCCCTCAATATCCCCGGCAATACCGGGTTCCATGCCGCCCTGCATATTGCCGCTTAGGTTCGTATCGCCAAGGGAGCGCATGAAACCCAGAATAGAGCGTAGATCATTATTTTTATAAAAGAGTTTTATTTCCGCGTTAATCATATCGTGATGAGCGAGCAAATCGGCAAATGTCTCTCTGTAATGTTCCACATGTTCAATTAAGCGCTCATAGCAATCAAACAGCGCATTTTTGTAACGCCCCTTTTTTGTCAGGCCTCGAAGTTTTATACCTCTAAAAACCCGTTGCCGGATGATATCAGACCCGGCCAGATAAGAATCGTAAAACAACTTTTTATTTAGACCGATTAGTGCTAAAAAGTCTTCAGCTATTAGCTCATCCCGCAGGAGAATATATATGCGAATAAGATCAAAACTTATTCTTTTTTCCAGAATAAATTGGTGTTGCTTTACCTTTTCCGCCAGAGCGATTTTATCTTCTTCGATGAGTTTGCGAAAGCCAAAATAACGGTTGGCAATGTCCTGCTTAATCTCGAAGGTAATGACTTGCCCAATATCTGGCTGCATAGTAAGTTGTAGAGGTTTGCGGGGAATACCACGATTTATATTATGCCCGTAATCTATCAGGGAAACAGTAGCATAGTCAATTATAAAATAACTATGAGGGCACTATGATTAAATTATTGCTGAATTCTTTTCTCTTGTGGCTAGTCTGCCTTGCTGTATCTGTACCGGCCTTTGGCGCCGATTATGTTGCCAATCGGGACGGTACTGTAACTGACACCCCGCATGGTCTGATGTGGCAGCGGGCTGATGACGGGGTTGAACGGAATTGGCGGGATGCCGGTAAATACTGTGAAAATCTTGAACTGGCCGGTAAGACCGACTGGAGACTGCCATTGGTAAATACTTTGGCGGCTCTGATTAAACCGGCAAATTCACCGATGGTGCCGGCGGCCTTTTCGATAAGACCATCATACTACTGGTCGGCCTCAGCAAGTCTTAACAACAACCAATCCGCCAAATATGTTAATTTTTTTTATGGTCATACTTACGCCTACAGCAAGGATAATACCTATTATGTGATTTGTGTGCGGAATCCTAGCACTGGCCGGGCCGATAAAAAGCCGGGTGTGTCT
>JAADIV010000086.1:0-1347 GCA_013151175.1 Deltaproteobacteria bacterium
TTGACCTGGTCACTCTGCAAAACACCAATATCAACAATAGAACGGATGGGAACGGGAGTACCAAACATGATATCAGTCAATTCAGTGGACATCATAGACGCCCCCCAGCCATCCGCCAGGGCACAACGACTGGCCTGCAGCATGAGATTTTTATAATCCTGATCAACGCCCATATGGGTACGGTGCATCATCTCTACTACCTCACGGTCAATGCCGCGCGGTTCAATACCCCTTTTTTTCCAGTTGGCCTGTAAGGTGGCGGGGGCCCGCTTCAACATGGTAAGAGTGCCGTCCTGCTGGCCAAACTCAGCCAGACACTTCTCTCCCAATTCCAAAGCGATCTCATTTTTATCCCGCCCTGAGGTTTCAATACCAAAGACCTCAGCCATGACATGGAGTTTAGCCACGTCCTTAATCTCATGCGGGGTTTTGCCCTTGGCCGTGGCAATAAAGCCCTTAACCATCTCCCGGGCGTGGTCGGTATGAGCCGCAGAACCCGCCGCAATAACCCGCGAAAAATTACGAGCCGCCACCGTGTCAGCCGTGGCTCCACAGACACCAACCATCTCAGCAACACCATCAATAATCTGACAGGGCCCCATGTTACAATGCCGGCAACAAACACCGGTAGAGCCAAATAGACAGGCCGACATACCCCGGTCATCAACCCGATGAAACGCGGTTTTAACGCCCTTGGCAACATCCTGTTTCAGCACCTCTTTCGTTGACGGGCAGGCAATATTATCACAACCCTCACAGCCAATTTTTCGAATAGTCATATCGTTTCCTCTATAAAAGACCTGCCGCAGTTTTCGCAGCCTGCACGGTGTTCATCATCAACATGGTAATGGTCATAGGACCAATGCCGCCCGGTACCGGCGTAATGGCGGCCGCCTTCTCTTTCACTGCGTCAAAATCAACATCGCCGGCCAGAATCGACTTACCCGCCGCCGTTTTACCGATGCGGTTAACCCCCACATCAATTACAACCGCCCCCTCTTTGACCATATCAGCGGTTACCAACTTCGGCACCCCGACAGCGGCAATAAGAATATCCGCTCTCTTGGTGTGGAAAGCCGTGTCTTTCGTCCGAGTATGACAAAGAGTCACCGTGGCATTGCCGGATGGGCGTTTTTGCAGCATCAGATTGGCTATGGGCTTACCGACGATATTACTGCGCCCCAGGACTACGACTTCTTTGCCGCTAGTTTCTATGTTATTACGTTCCAAAAGCTCCAATATACCATGCGGCGTACAGGGCAGATAACACTGCTCACCCAACATCATTTTACCCACATTAACCGGGTGGAATCCATCCACATCTTTTTCGGGATCAATGGCATAAAG
>JAADIV010000086.1:1431-6734 GCA_013151175.1 Deltaproteobacteria bacterium
TTGTCCACCAAGGCCAACAGGTCTTCCTCGCTTGTATCCGCGGGCACATCGTAGCGCTCGGAATAGATACCCAAATTCTTTGAGGTTCTCTCTTTGGCCCCCACATACACCTCGGAAGCCGGATCCTCACCGACCAGGATTGTCACCAGTCCCGGGATTAAGTTATGTTTTTCCCTTAACTCCGTAATTTCTTTTTTCAGCTCTTCTCTGATAACCTTGGCGGTTTCAGTACCGCTGAGAATCTTTGCACTCATACCTCACTCCTTGAATCATTGCCGAAAACAACGCCGTTTATTTAAAGATTCAACCGAAACTTTCCTGATTCTACTTAACCACGATACAGAGATGACAGGTGGGTAAGCTTCATCGGCGATAAATCGTAATTCTAACGATTTACCTACAAGCCGGAAAGTCTGTTTAAATATGCTTGAAATATTCTATAACTATTGGAAACAACAGCAAAATACACAAAAATATATTGCAACTCCCGTAAAGGAATTTGCAAGGGTTGCCATGGCCTGTAACCACAAGCCATCAAGGGAATAGGCAGACCTTTCCAATATTCAGATACACACTATCGGGTAATACTTGATACAAGGAGAATTGGCAATAGGTAAAAGTACTGACTGCAGCGGTAATGCCAGCATTTCAGGAACCTTTTCTGGCATTTCTATCTGTAGCCAATTTGACGATAATACTGTTAGCCTGGCCTAGACGAGCGGCCATGGTCTTAAAGAGGTGACTGGATACATCCGGATATTTTTCAATTATTTCAGGGAGTTTATCGCCAGGGTATCGCTTTAATTTGCAGCGTCCTTTAGAGACGATACTGGCAGAACGCACCTCTCCGGTTATAATCGACATCTCGCCAAAATATTCACCCGGTTGGACAATTTCAGCAATTTTTTTGCCGTCCTTAACAACGGCAACCGCCCCCTGCATCAATTTATAGAAGTCCTTATCATTGTTTCCCTGCCGGATGATAAAATCACCGTCCTGATAGTCCTCCACATCCGGGTTAATCAAATAGGCGGGCAGGCTCTCTTCAGTAACCACCGTCTTGCGCAGGATTTCATCAATACTGGTAGCCCCCGCCATCACCTTATTAATTCCAGCTATCCGCAGCGTATTCATACCATTCTGAATCGCCACTTTGCGCAGTTGATCCTCCGGCACCTCGGCATTAATCGCCTTAGCCACCTCATCGGTTATCTCCATTAATTCGAAAAGGCCAACCCTCCCCTTATAGCCGCCGCCATTGCATACGCCGCAGCCTTTTGCGCCATAAGCACTAAGTCCGGCTATGTTTTCTTCCGAAAAACCCATTTTTAAGAGGTCTTCCGTATTATATGTGTCATAAGGGATTTTACATTTCCCACACAATCTTCGGGCCAGACGCTGAGACAGAACCATGGTAATGGCTGAAGCCAACATAAAGGCGGGAATGCCGATATCCACCAAACGGCCAATGGTAGCAGGGCAATCATTGGTGTGCAGGGTAGAAAGCACCATATGCCCGGTCATAGCGGCCTTGATGGCAATCTCCGCCGTCTCCATATCACGGATCTCGCCGACCATGATAATATCTGGATCTTGACGCAAAAAGGCCTTGAGAGCAGCGGAAAAAGTCATGCCAACCTCATTCTTGACATTGACCTGATTAATCCCCTTAAAGTTGAATTCCACCGGATCTTCCGCCGTTAGGATCTTCGTCCCCTCGTTATTCAATGAGTTAAGAATCGAGTAAAGACTAACCGTTTTACCGCTGCCGGTGGGGCCGGTAACTAGCAACAGTCCTTGCGGACGAGAGATACACCGCTTCAAGGCCTCAAAGGTGGACACCTCAAAACCAAGTTTGGTCAAGTCAACATTCAGAGAGTTTTTATCGAGGATACGGAGAACAATACTCTCGCCAAAGAGAGTTGGCAGGGTGGAAACCCGGAAATCAACCGCCCTGGTTTTACTGAGGCGCATCTTAATCCGGCCGTCCTGCGGCACCCGGCGCTCCGTAATATCAAGGGAGGCCAGGATTTTAATCCTGGAAACCAGGGCATTTTTGATGGTAAGCGGCAAATTCATCGATTTATACAGAGTGCCGTCCATACGATAGCGCACCTGGAGATTTTTTTCGTATGGCTCTATATGAATATCACTGACACCGTCATTCACGGCCTTTATCAAAATGCCACTAACCAATTTGATAATCGGAGCATCGGAGGCAGAATATTGATCACGATCCTCTTCATCCTCCACCACCTCGTAATCTTCCGCCGCCTCAGAGGCAAGAGAGCCAAAGTCATCGATCTCCGTTATCGGCACCTCATCGGCCTCATCCTCACTCTGGGGGCCGATATCAGTCAGATCTTTGTAATCTTCATCACTTATCTTGTAGTATTTGCGGTAGGCCTCGACAATATCCTTTTCAATGGAGATGCTGACCGAAAGAGCCATCTTGACATCTGCCTGGATGGATTCAATCGCCGCCGTATCCGTAGGTTCCTCCATGGTAATATGCAGAGTTTTACCAACTGAACGCAACGGAAAGGCCATATACTTCCTGGCAATTTCAAAGGGCATGATTTTGAGAACATCAAGACTGGGAGGTTCAGCGGCAATATTAACGGCCGGGAAATTATGTACCCGGCTCAAAACTTTGAGAATAGTATCGTCTTCGATATATCCCAAACGAACAAGAAGACTGCCAAGGCGGCCGCCGTATTTCTTCTGAATATTAAGGGCCTCAGCAAGCTGAGTACTGGAGATTTGCCCCTCTTTACGAAGGATTTCGCCAATCTTCATCTTACCGGCCCCGGATCGATCTTTTACAGAGGCTTGCAGACTTGACTTTCTGGCTGCTGATGGTGTAGTTGACATAGGAATATAGTCTGGTGTTTAGCCGCAATGTTACGCCATTTCACTCTTGACAGGACACCAGCCCCCTTCTCATAGTAAAATTAAATACCAACGGATACATTAACCCGCAACCCGCAATATTATAGAATAAGACTACGACCCACCGTGCTACCTTACTCTATAAGGTGAAGATATACAAAAAAAAAGCAGAGCCGTAAAATGCAACGGCTCTGCCCGAAAAGCTGACTCCAATATCATTTAAATCAAGTCAACATCAAAATACCCCTTTTACTTTGCCGGTCTCAACATCTACATCAATCCGGCGATAAGCCGGATCCGAAGCGGTTCCAGGCATCAGGCTGATAGCGCCGGCCACTGGCACCACAAAGCCGGCTCCCTTGTAGGTCAAAATATCCCGGATGGGCAGCGTCCAACCGGTGGGAACACCCTTTCTGACCGGATCATGGGTAAGGCTGAGATGCGACTTAACCATACAGGTGCCCATTTCCTTCAGATCCGGATCTTTCTCCATACGATCCAATTTAGTCCTGGCTTCAGGAGAATAACTGACCCCGTCCGCCCCGTAAACCTCCTTGGCAATTAGTTCAATACGTTCGCCGAGAGGCGTATCCAATTCATACAGGAACTTAAAGTCATTGGGTTCCTCGCAGGCATCAACCACAGCATCGGCAAATTCCAAGGCGCCGTCACCGCCGTGTTCCCAATGTCTTGACAGGGCGACCCTGGCGCCGGCCGCCTCGGCAAGACGCCGCACAACCTTAATTTCGGCGTCCGTATCCGTATAGAAGGCATTGATACAGACAACAGGATTAATCCCCGCCTTTTTAACCGTCTCAATATGATGAACCAGATTGGCACAACCCTCTTCTACCCAGCCAACATTTTCAGAGGCATATTCCGTGGGCATTGGCTTGCCCGGTACCGGAATCGGGGCTCCACCATGGCATTTGAGGGCCCTGATAGTTGCCACCACAACCGCGCAATTAGGCTTAAGGCCGCTAAAGCGGCATTTCAGGTTCCAGAACTTCTCAAAACCAATATCCGCGCCAAAACCGGATTCGGTAACATTATAATCAGCCAATTTCAGACCAATGCGATCGGCCAGAACAGAGGATTGGCCAATGGCGATATTAGCAAAAGGCCCGGCGTGTACCAGAACCGGCTGGCCTTCCAGGGTTTGCAGAAGGTTGGGATTCAGGGCCTCAACCATCCAGGCGGTCATAGCCCCGGCCACATCCAAATCCTCGGTAGTTACCGGCTTATCCTGGCGGGTGTAGCCAACAACAATCTTGCCCATTCTTTCACGCATATCTTTCAGATCACGAGCCACAGACAGAATTGCCATGATCTCAGAACTTACGGCAATGGCGAATGAAGACTGCATGGTCATACCGTCCATTTTACCGCCAAGACCGATAGTGATATGCCGCAGGGATTGGGCGCAGAAATCCATTACCCAGTTCATTTCAACCTTTTTGGGGTGAATATCAAGACGTTTCAAGCCCCGTTTAGCCAATATCTCATCGGTATAATTGCATTCGTGCTGCATCCTGGAAGTCAAGGCGACCATGGCCAGGTTGTGAGCATTAACAATGGCGTTTATATCGCCGGTCAAGCCGAGCGAGAAAGGAGTCAGCGGAATACATTGAGCCAGACCACCGCCGGCCGCGCTGCCCTTAATATTCATAGTTGGGCCGCCGGATGGCTGCCGGATAGCGCCAATAACACTTTTCTGCCGTTTACCAAGACCCTGCACCAGTCCCATGGCGCAGGTTGATTTACCCTCGCCCAAAGGAGTTGGAGTAATAGCAGTAACGTCAATATACTTTCCCTGCGGCTTGTCGGCCAAACGGGTCAAAATTTTCCGGTAATCAAGTTTAGCCACATAATGACCGTGGGGCAGGAGTTCTTCCTTTTCAAGGCCAAGCTGTTCACCCAACTCGTAAACAGTCTTCATCCGGCTCTCAGCCTCTTCAGCAATTTCCCAATCGGCGTGCTTTGTCGGGTCTAATACCATATGCTTTCTCCTTTTTTATTATTTTATCTGTAATCGCAGTATTGATAAATATCAAAGCGAAAAAAAATAATTGATTACAATAACAATTACAATAGGTGCTAATACCTATTGTAATTCCCCGGCCGCCTATACATGACTCACTGAGATTATGCGAGAGAAGTGCTAAGAGAATTCGGCAAATACGGCGGGAAAAAGTTTTTTACATTCAGCCAATAGAGGAATCATCAATTCACGCATGGAAGGCTCGGCGGCCGGAGAGGTGCGCTGTGCAAAGATATGCCCCCACTCCATCAGAGTGGCATATACCACAATTTCAGTTTTGCATGAATTGGGCAGGATGGTTCTGGCCGCCTGCGGCGAGACGGTCTTTAACAATTCAAGATATGTGGACTCGCTGTCCCGCATGGCCTTT
>JAADIV010000089.1 GCA_013151175.1 Deltaproteobacteria bacterium
AAACCCGCCCTAAGCTCCGGGCATCACCACCATGGGCAGGTTTGAAACCTGCCCCTACACCTGACCCCTGTCAACCCAGATAGGCCTGACGCACCCGATCATCGGCCAACAACTCATCTGCTGTGCCGCTCATGGTGATCGTGCCATTTTCCATGACATAGCCGCGATGGGCCACTTTCAGGGCCTGATTGGCATTTTGCTCCACCAGAAATATGGTGGTGTTGTGTTCCTGGTTGATTTTTCTGATGATAGCGAATATCTGCTTAATGACCAGGGGCGCCAACCCTAGTGACGGTTCATCAAGCAGCAGGAGGCGGGGACGGGCCATAAGCGCCCTGGAGATGGCTAGCATCTGCTGCTCGCCGCCGGACAGGGTTCCGCCCGCCTGATTTTTTCTGGCCGCCAGAATGGGAAAGATCGTCAGGACATATTCCAGATCCTCTTTAATGCCAAAGCGGTCACGCCGCAGATAGGCGCCGGTACTGAGATTTTCCATCACGGTGAGTTGGGGAAATATCCGCCTGCCCTCCGGCGTCTGGCTGATCCCTAGCCCGACTATTTTATTTGGCGGCAGATGGTGAATTGGCCGCCCCATAAATAGTATCTCGCCAGAGCTAGGCGGCACTATACCTGAAATTGACATTAGGGTGGTTGTTTTGCCGGCGCCGTTGGCGCCTAGCAGGGTAACAATTTCCCCGGCCGCCACATCTATATTGATGCCGTGCAGGGCACAAATGTTACCGTAATAACTCTTGAGATTGAAAATATTAAGCATTCTACTCTCCCAAATACGCCTTGATAACCGCCGGATTTTTTTTAACCTCCACCGGGGTGCCAACCGCAATCCGGCGGCCATACTCCATGACATAAATACGATCGGACAAGCTCATTACCAGTTTCATATCATGCTCAATTAACAAGATCGCCACTTCATAAATATCGCGAATTTTGCCGATCAGTTGATTCAGCTCGGCAGTTTCTCGAGGATTCATCCCGGCCGCCGGTTCATCAAGCAATAAAAGCGCGGGTTCCGTAGCCAGAGCGCGGGCAATCTCCAGACGGCGCTGAGCTCCGTAGGGCAGATTGCGGGCCAGATCATTCACCACATCGGTAAGCCCTAGCCGGGTGAGAATTTTATAACTGCTGTCCACAATCCGCTGTTCTTCAGCCCTGACCGCCCTGGGACGAAAAACCGCCCCCAGGATACCGGCAGATGTCCGGCAATGGCAGCCAATCATCACATTCTCCAACACCGTCATCTCCGGGAAAAGGCGAATATTCTGAAAGGTACGCGCCATCCCTTTGGCGGTAATCTTATTGGGCGGCAGACCATTTAAGCGGCTCTGTTTTCCGGAGGAGGCCCGCATAAATATTGTCCCTGAAACCGGCGGGTAAATTCCGGTCAGGCAATTAAAAAAGGTGGTCTTGCCGGCGCCGTTGGGGCCGATGAGAGCGACAATTTCCCGTGGTTCAACGCGCAAATCGACATCATCCAAAGCCCGCAGGCCGCCAAAATTCATACTCAGCCCCGTAACCTTTAATATAGCAGTCATTTTCACCATGCTCACTGAATTACGAATATACCCCGTGGCATACCTTCCTATGGTTGTTTCTTATTCGTGTAGGGGCGGGTTTTAAACCCGCCCTAAGCTCTGGGCATCCTCACCATGGGCAGGTTTGAAACCTGCCCCTACAGGACGATTGTAATAATGCCGTTTTTTTTGTCTTCTGGCACCTGACACCTGGCACCTGGCTCCTGGCAATTCGTAGGGGCGGGTTTTAAACCCGCCCTAAGCACCTGGCACCTCACCATGGGCAGGTTTGAAACCTGCCCCTACAGTAGGTTTGTAATAATGCCGTTTTTTTGTCTTTTGTCACCTGTCACCTGACCCCTTACATAGGTGCGCCGAACCTTACCAATTATCCCCTGGGGCCGGACGATCATCATTAGCACCATTACCGCCCCGAATAACAGCATCCGGTAATCGGCGAAGGCCCGCAGATACTCCGGCAGCAAAACAAAGAGCAGGGCGGCAATAACCACCCCGATGATCGAGCCCATGCCGCCAAGCACCACAATGGAGAGGATGATAGCTGATTCCATAAAGGTAAAACTGGCGGGGTTGATAAAGGTGGTTTTGGCGGCAAAGAGGACACCAACCATACCGGCCCAGGTGGCTCCCATGGCAAAGGCGGCAAGTTTTATCCGGGTTTTATCGATCCCCATTGCCTGGCAGGCAATCTCGTCCTCCCGCAGGGCGATCCAGGCCCGGCCAATCCGGGAATCTTGCAGACGATTTACCACAAAAATGGTGAATATAACCAGAAGCAGGGCGATAAAATAGACATAAATGGTGGAGGCGGCGAGGGAAAGATTAATGCCGAAGAGTGAGGGCCGGGGAATATTGGCAATACCGCTAGGGCCGAAGGAAAAATCGTTCCAATTCTCTAAAATCAGGCGGATAATCTCACCAAATCCCAGGGTAACAATGGCCAGATAATCACCACGCAGCCGCAGTACCGGAAAGCCCAGGAGGATACCAAAGGCCGCGGCAAGCATGGCCCCGATGGGTAATGAGACCCAAAAACCAAGGCCAAAATGATAGTTCAAGAGGGCGTAGGAATAGGCCCCCACAGCGTAAAACGCCACATACCCCAAGTCAAGCAGCCCGGCCAGTCCCACAACAATATTCAACCCCAGTCCCAGGATAACATACATCAGGGCCGTAGTCATAATACTGGTTTCGTAGGCGGAAAAGATAAAGGGAAAAACAAGTGAAAACAGGGCGATAACCGCCAAGGCGCTGTAATAGGCGCGCGGATTATTGCTCAGGCCTTTCATGGTAAGTGCCGGGGGGCGTCTGGCGGCGGATTTACGCCACCTGCCGGCGCAGCGCAGCAAAAATGAGATAAAAAAGCTAGCAATCCCCACCATGGCCAGATTATGCCAGCGCCAGACAATCAGCTTTTCCAGGGGATTAACCTTAATCACCATAATGGGAAAGGTGAGAAACATAAACCAGAGCGCCACCAGGAATGATTTTTTAATTTCGTTGATTATCCGCACGGCAATTTAGACCTTTTGGTTCTCGGAACGGCCCAAAATCCCCGATGGCCGGAAGATCAGAATAAGCACCAACAGGCCGAAGGCGAAGACATCCTCATAATCACTGGAGACGTAGCCGGTGGCGAAACTCTCGGTGAGACCCAGGATAAATCCCCCCAACACGGCCCCCGGAATACTGCCGATACCGCCCAACACCGCAGCGGTAAAGGCCTTGATCCCGGCAATAAAACCAATATAGAAATTAATCTGGCCTACATGCGAGGCAATGAGCAGACCACCGATGGCCGCCAGCACCGAACCAATAATAAAGGTAAATGATATCACCCGGTTAACGTCAATACCCACCAACATGGCCATCTGCATATCCTGGGCCGTAGCCCGCATAGCCCGGCCCATGCGGGTATATTTAATCATGATAGTCAGCAGGAGCATAGCCACAGCGGTGGTAAGCAGAATAACCAGATCGGAGGAACCTATAAAATCGCTGTAAGGCTCCATAAAGGCAAAATTGGGGATCAAATCAGGGAATGGCAAAAAATCGGAGGTCTGGGCCAGCATTACATAATTCTGCAGGAAAATAGACATACCGATAGCGCTAATCAACGGCGCCAAACGCGGGGAGTTACGCAGGGGTTTATAGGCTATTTTCTCTATGGTATAGCCATAGGCCGCCGCGTATACCATCGCCGCCAGGCCGGAGATAACGAGAATTGCCATACCGTTCATTCCCAGAACGGTGAGCAGACTGGCAATTATCAGGGCCGTAAAGGCACCAATCATATAGATCTCGCCATGGGCAAAATTTATCAGGCCGATAATGCCGTAAACCATGGTGTAGCCCAGGGCGATCAGGGCATAAATACTGCCCCTGGTCAGACCGCTGAAAAAGAGATCAAGAAAATAATTCATCAGAAACTGCTATTTAATCTCAATATATTGACCATGGCGTACCTGATACATGGCAAAACCCACGCCCACGGCCTCGCCGTGTTTATCAAAGCTGATTTTACCCAGGGGGGTCTCAACATATTCGTGGCGCAGGGCCTTGACGACTTGGGCGTAGTCAGTGGAACCCGCCATATTAATGGCGTGCAGCAAGGCCTCGGTGGCGGCATAGGCATTCAGGAAGAATGCCCCCGGCTCTTGATGATAAACCTTTTTATAAGCGGCAACCGCAGCCTTTGCCAACGGATTTTTTGAGGTATCCCTGGGGCCGGTGGCATAGACCCCTTCGGCATATTTACCGGCAACCTTGATAAAGGTATCATCCTTCACCCCGTCATCGGAAATAAAGACAGCCCGCAGACGTTTGCGGCGCATCTGGCCGACAAGCTTCGAGGCCTCGGGATGATAGCCGCCAAAGATTACGGCATCGGCTCTTTTATACTTTATCTTCTGGACAATGGCGGAATAATCCACCGCCCCCGGAGTAATGCCGGAAAAAAGAACCACCCTGGCCCGGCCCGACTGCTCAATAAATTTTTTGACAAACTCAGCCAGACCCTTGCCATAATCACCTTTATCGTGAATCACGGCAATTTTCTGCAGGTGCAAAACATTGAGAGCAAAGTCAACCTCCTGCCGGGCCTGAGCATTATCGGGGGCAATAGTACGGAAAAAGTTGGGATAGTCGCCATTGGTAATCGCGGGATTGGTGGCCGAAGGCGAGATCGTGACGATACGCGCCGCCTTGTAAATACCCACCGCCGCCCTGGTCGCGCCGCTGCATGTGTGGCCAATGACGGCGTTGACATGTTCGGAAACCAGTTTGGCAGCGATATTGGCGGCGATTTCCGGCTTGCAGACATCGTCCTCGCTAAGTATCTCTACCCGGCGGCCCAGGATACCGCCCGCATCGTTGGCCTGCCGCGCCACCAGTTTCACCGCCGCCAAAGTGGGCAGACCGTAAGAGGCCAAATCGCCGCTATGGGCTCCGGCCACCCCGATCTTTATCGGTGCCGCCTGAACCGTACCGCCCAGAAAGCAAAACAAAAAAAACGCCGATAAAAATATTTTACCGCATCTATTCATAAACAATAATCCCCATACGGTTAATTTTATTTATTCGTGTAGGGGCAGATCCCAGTATCTGCCCTGGGGTAGACCTCATGGGCAGCCTGATATTGGGCGGATACGGGGATCCGCCCCTACATTTGTTGTTTATTTATCCGTAATTCCATCGTATTGAAGGGGTATAAAAGCAGAAAGGGGGCGGACAATGCCGCCCCCTTTCCTGGGAATCAATGACCATTTCAGGTCAATTGGTATTTACTCCTGGTTTTACAGGGTATTGTTTGGATGACATACACCGCAGGAGTTGGTCCAACCTGACGGAGTAACGCTTGTCTTGCTACCCACTGCCTGAAACATCTTCTGGGTAGCTGTCGGGCTCATAATATCAAAGGCATGAGAGTGGATATCACCCTCCCGATATCCTCTGCTACCTGTCGGAGTCCATCTGGCGCTCTTCGCGGTCTGCGCCATATGGCACAAGGTGCAGCGACCAACACCCGTCGTTACAGGATCGTAGCTAGCAGTCATACCAGCCTTATCTTTCATATGGCCTTCAACTGCGGTGGCAATAACAGGATCTACTGTCCCACTCGTCTGCAGCTCATCAACCATAGCCCTGGTGATACTGCCAAAACCGCCTATTGTCTGCTCATCGCCATTATGGCAGTCAAGACAAAGGGCGTTGTTGTCAGGTTTCTGAACAAGCTGATGCTCAATGCTCGTGCCATGGGCATCATGACAGTCGATACAGGTTACCAGCTCTTTATCATTCTTCCACATACCAGCCTTGGTCAGATCAAAATACTGCTGATGATGGCCTTTGGAATGGTTAACCTGAGCGCCATACTGCTTATCCTGCCAGCTATGCCCATCGGTAGTGTAATCTATCGGATAGAAGTACGGAGTTGTTCCAACCGCTGCATCGCCAAAGTTTGGAGAAATCCCGCTGCCATTAGGCAGATTGTACATCTGAGCG
>JAADIV010000222.1:0-5640 GCA_013151175.1 Deltaproteobacteria bacterium
GGTCTGTTCGGTACTGGGGACAAAACCGTTATGCAGCTTGTACATCCCCAGAGCCTCCTCAAAACTTTTTATCTGAATCTTGGCCTTGGTGATGCGGGCCTTCCCCGGCTCCGCAAGCAGACGCGGCATGACAATCCCGGCAAGAATGCTGAGAATGACCACGACCACCATAATTTCTATAAGGGTAAAGCCCCGTTGGCAACCGATGATTCGTTTTTTCATTGGCACAACTCCGTCCGTTCTATTTACACCTTTTTTGCCTTAGACAAAATCAGCATTCCGGCACAGGCCGTAATCAACTTGCAATTTGTTACAAATACAGGGGGGCGGATAAGCGCAGACTGCGAACGCGGGCAACGGGATGTTCCCGGAGTCTCGCAGGCTCGCTTACATCGCAGCAATCAATCATAAGAAGAGTAAATTAACCACAAACGACCAATATATTCCACAAAAATATCGTAGCCGGGGTATCGCGGGAAGGGGTGAGAGTCAGGCGCGATCGCCACGGACAATTTCACCCTCCACCATATAAATCACCTCCTCGGCAATATTGGTGGAACGATCGGCTATCCTCTCCAGGTGGCGGGCCAGGAGGTAATTATTGATCAGACAGGCCGCCTGATCGGGATATTTACCCACCTCTTGGGTCACTGTTTTATAGGCCTGATTTCTCAGGGCGTCAACCTCATCATCCATGATAAAAATTTTATGGGCCATGCTCACATCTCTCTGCACCAGGGCATCAAGGCTCATCTTCAGCATAACAATCACCTTCTCGGACATGGCCTGATAATCAAAATTCAAGTTCATGGCGTTCTGGTGCTTAATAGAACGTACCCGCATAGCAATATTGACCGCGTAATCACCAATACGCTCAATCTCGCTGTTTATCTTAATCATGGCAATTAGAAAACGTAAATCCCTGGCCACCGGCTGATAGAGAGCCAAAATTTTCAGGCAGTCCTCCTCTATCTCGACCTCCTTTTCATCAATCTCATAATCAGATTTAATCACATGATCCAGAACCTCGTCATCATGACTAGTTATGGCCGCGCAGACCTTTCTTACCCGGTCTTCAACCAATGAACCAAGGTTCAGAAAATCCCGCTGAATCTTCTCCATTTCCCGATGAAAATTTTGATGCATTACCTTACCCCCCATTTACCAAATTTCATATTTCATGCCGCCTGATTCCTTTCATCTGAATTCGTGAGCGTTCGAGAACGGTGCATATGCAAGGCGGCAACGATGTTGATAATACTTGGGTATATCAACGAGTTGCCAACACGGCAGCGGTACGACTCGTTCGTATGCGGATGTGCCGTTCTCGGGCGCCCCGCAGGGCGGCGGGTGACTTTACCTGCCGAATTGACAAAGCAATGAAAATACTTAAAATCAAACTGATACATGTTTCTTGTGGACTAAGCCGTCACGGATTCAGATTTCAGCCAAAACGACCGGTAATATAGCCCTCGGTCTCCTTGCAGAGCGGATTGGTGAATATATCGCTAGTGGCGCCAAATTCTACCAGCTTACCGAGATACATATAGGCCGTATAGTCTGAAACCCTGGCCGCCTGCTGCATATTATGGGTAACGATTACAATGGTAAACCGGCCCTTTAATTCACCGATCAATTCCTCAATCCTGGCCGTGGCAATAGGATCAAGGGAGGAACATGGCTCATCCATTAAAATGACCTCCGGCTCAATGGCCAAAGCCCTGGCGATGCAGAGTCTCTGCTGCTGACCACCAGACAGAGCATTGCCCGACAGATGTAATTTATCCGCCACCTCGTCCCAGAGAGCCGCGCTTTTCAACGCCTTTTCCACCCGGTCGGCAAGCTCGCTGGCCGGATATGAATTGTGTAGTTTCAAGCCATAGGCAATATTATCGAACAGGCTCATGGGGAATGGCGTTGGCTTCTGGAAGATCATCCCCACCTTATGGCGGAGAGTCAGAGCCGGAATCCTGGAGTCCAGAATATTCACCCCATCCAACATAATTTCACCTGTCGCCCGAAAATCTTTATGCAGCTCAAACATCCGGTTATATGTCCGAATATGAGTGGACTTGCCGCATCCGGAGGGGCCGATAAAAGCGGTTACCCGGTTAGCGGCAATATCCAGGGTATTATCGAATAAGGCCTGCTTATCGCCGTAATAAAAATTAAGTTTACGAACCGACAATCTCACCTCCGCTATACCAAAGGGATGCGAGTCGAAATGGCCTTGACAGTTATTTTCAGTTTGACTCTTCATATTTTGCGATTATCGCCTCCTTTTACGGCCCAACATCAAGCGGGTAATAATGTTCACGATCAACACCGCCATGGTTATAAGCAGGGCCGCGCCCCAGGCCAGAGTATGCCAGTCGTCATAGGGGCTCATGGCGTAATTGAACAGGACAACCGTAAGGTTGGCCATCGGTTCATTCATGCTGTGCATCCAATAGGGGCTGTTCAGGGCCGTAAATAAAAGCGGCGCCGTTTCACCGGCCACCCTGGCCACAGCCAACATTACCCCCGTGGCGATTCC
The DNA here is from genome assembly GCA_013151175.1 of Deltaproteobacteria bacterium. GTDB lineage: Bacteria > Desulfobacterota > Desulfobulbia > Desulfobulbales > VMSU01 > JAADIV01. Next base: position 2,537 of record JAADIV010000222.1, read on the forward strand.
AGGGCCGGCCGCCCGTGACACAACTCCGGCCATCATCCGCCAATAAGGGGCTCCCAGGGCCAGGGCCGACTCGCGCATTTCCGGCCCCACCATCTTCAACATCTCTTCTGTTGTACGGCTGACCACCGGCAGCATAATAATGGCCAGAGAGACGGCCCCGGCCCAGCCGGAGAAATGCCCCATGGTTCTGACCATGACAAGATAGACAAAAACCCCCACCACAATCGAAGGGGCAGACACCAAAATATCCGATAAAAAGCGGGCCGTCTTTCCCATAAAATTATCGCCAAACTCCGCGAGATAGACCCCGGCCATTATCCCAAAGGGAACAGCAATCGCCGCCGCCGTCACGGTCATCAAAAATGTGCCGACAATAGCGTTGGCCAGACCACCGCCCGGCATTCCGGGCGGCGCGGGCAATTGGCTGAAAAATGACCAGTTAATCGCCCCGGCCCCCTTGACAACCACATCGGCAAGAATCCAGATAAGGACGAACAGGCCGCCGAAGGCCGCCAGACAGGAAATAGCCAGAACAAGGGCATTGACGAATTGACGCCGTCTAATCATGACTCTTTACTCCTTAGCCACAACTGAGCCAAGCCAAGGGTAATAAAGGTAATGAGAAACAACACAAGTCCAAGTTCAATAAGCGAAGAAGTATATAATTTGCCGTCTGCCTCCGTAAACTCGTTGGCCAGGGTGGAGGCAATGGAGTTGCCGGGAGCAAATAACGACCAGGAAAGATGATATGAGTTGCCAATGACAAAGGTAACGGCCATGGTTTCGCCCAGAGCGCGGCCCATACCAAGAAAAACCGCCCCGGCAATTCCCTTTCTGCCATATGGTATCATAACGTCCCTGACAACCTCCCAGGTGGTGCAACCCAGACCGTAGGCCGACTCTTTCAGCGGCTGCGGCACCATCAAGAAAACATCCCGGATAACCGAGGATATAAAGGGAATGATCATCAGGGTCAGCACCAGACCGGCGGTTAACATACCAATCCCCATACCTGGCCCGGCGAACAGAGGGATGAAGCCTAGCCAGCTCTTTAGCCAGGGTTGGACATAATTCGCCATAATGGGCGAAAGGACGAACAGCCCCCACATACCATAAACAATACTGGGTATGGCGGCCAGAAGCTCGATGGCCGTGCCGAATGGCCCCCGCAGCCATGGCGGCGCCAATTCTGCCAAAAACAGGGCGATGCCAATACTTATCGGGATGGCAAAAAACAGGGCAATAATGGTGGAAATCAAGGTGCCGACCACCGGAATCAGAGCGCCGAATTGCCCCGTTACCGGATTCCATTGCCTACTGGTCAAAAATGACCAGCCGAAGGCATGAATGGAGGGCTGCGACTGCTGCCACAGCACCACAACCATCGCAATAAATATAAAGGCTGTCCCCGCCGCGAAAAATGCGGTTATCCCCTTGAATATTTTATCTCCCCAAATTGTGTTCGTTTTGTTTTTCAATTTTTCATGTAACTGCTTGCAGGGTGCCGAAGATGCGAGGCGTCGTCTTGCGAAGCGTACTCCCTGTACGTGAGCAGGGCGATAACGAAGCAGGTAAGCGAGCTTGTGAGACTCCGGGTTCGGTACCCTGTGAGCAGTTACTTTTTCATTATTATTTCGCCAGGGCGATCAGGCGATCATCGCCCTGGCACCACGAATAATTACCGGCACAGATGCCATTTCAAAATACATTTTCGCCATTAGATCCGTGTATCTCATGCCGCCAGGTATCTTCAACCATCTTGACAACCTTTTGCGGCATCGGCACATAGTCCAGAGACATAGCCGCCCTGTTGCCGTTTTTATAACTCCAGGCAAAGAATTTAAGTACCTCTCTGGCCTGGGCCGTATTTGCCTGCTTTTTGTACATCAAAATAAATGACGCCCCGGTAATCGGCCATGACGCGGCCCCAGGCTGGTTGGTCAACACCATATAATAGCCTTGCGCGTGGGCCCAGTCTGCCCCGGCAGCAGCGGCCTGAAAATTATCGGAGGTAGGCGCGACAAATTTACCATCATGATTCTGTAAAAGAGCAACCGTCATTTTATTCTGCAAGGCATAGGCGTACTCAATATAACCGATGGAGCCATTCGCCATCTTGACAAAGGCGGCCACCCCTTCATTACCCTTGCCACCCATACCCACCGGCCATTGCACCGCCTTATTATTGCCAACTTTTTCCTGCCATTCACGGCTTACCTTGCTGAGATAATTGGTGAATATCCAAGTGGTACCGGAGCCATCGGAACGGTGGACAACGGTGATATTAACAGCCGGCAGGGGCAGACCGGGGTTATCGGCAACGAGGCGGGCATCATTCCATTTGCGTATCTTACCCAGGTATATATCGGCCAGATTAGCGGCGCTCAGCCTCAACTTGCCGGATTTTATTCCCGCCAGATGGACAACCGGCACAACGCCACCCATAATCATGGGGAATTGCATGAGTCCATATTTTTTGAGTTCCGCTGGCTGCATGGGGGCATCGGAGGCCCCGAAATCAACCGTCCGCGCCTTAATCTGCTTGATACCGCCGCCTGAACCTATGGACTGATAATTAAGACGCACACCAGTAAGGTGGTTGTACGTATAGGCCCATTTTGCATAAACTGGAAACGGGAAGGTGGCTCCGGCCCCGTTTATGCTGACCGCCGCGCCCGCCTGCCATGAGAATCCAATAACCAACGAGATGGCCAGCAGAATCATTTTCGCTTCTTTTTTAAAGCATTCCATAACCGATGTTCTCCTTTTTTAAAATAGTTTTGTGAATAAGCAAGCTAATTTCACCTTTTCTGAGCAAATATGCCCGCCTCAGGAAACTGGTTAGATATTACAGCGCCTATATTAAGATCCCGTTAAGAAAAAATTAATACTAGGTTAGTATCGGGGAACAATCTTTACCAGTTCCCATTACGGGGCAAAACAGTTATTATTGATCTGGAGCCGCAGCAATAAACCCCTGGCAGATATCATCTTATGAGCAAAAAACATATTCTTATTATTGAAGATGACGAAGATATTCAGCAATTGGTCAGTTTTAATCTGATTAAGTCTGGCTTTAACGCCTCATGCGCCGATAGCGGTGA
>JAADIV010000222.1:5680-6760 GCA_013151175.1 Deltaproteobacteria bacterium
CTGCTTGATATCATGCTGCCGGGCCTAAGCGGCATCGAGGTGTGCGGCAAAATCAGGGAACGGCGGGAGCTGTCAGCTCTGCCGGTCATTATGATGAGCGCCAAGCGGCAAGAGGCAGAGATTATCAAGGGGCTTGAGGTGGGCGCTGACGATTACATCACCAAGCCATTCAGCCCCAAAGTACTGGTGGCCCGCCTTAAATCAGTTCTGCGCCGCAGCCACAACCCTGATTCTGACAGCGATGTTCCCCTTGATGAAGTTATTACCGCGCACGATATTCAGATCACACCCGGCCGCCACGAGGCGTTGGTGCGTAACCGCGCGGTGGATTTAACCTCAACGGAATTTGCCATTCTCGTCCTGTTGGCCAGAAGGCCGGGGTGGGTTTTCAGCCGCCAGCAAATTATTGACGCGATACGCGGCCATGACTATATCGTCACCCCGCGCATGATTGACGTGCAGGTTTTCAGCCTCCGCAAAAAATTGGCGGAGGCCGGAGAAAACATAGAAACGGTACGCGGCATCGGCTACCGTTACAGGGCTTGAAAATGCGGCAGAAAAAACTATTCTGGCATATCCTGCCGGCAAATTTACTGGTTACCCTTGGGGCCTTATTGGCCGTGCTATGGTACAACGAGGCCGCAGTCAGGCAATTTTATATAAATAGCCTGACCGCCGACCTCACTAGCCGGGTCTATCTCATCGGCGAGCAGGTATCCAATATGCTGATGACGGGCAGAACCACAGAGCTGAACGCCCTGTGCCGCCGTATCGGCCGCAAGTCAAGAACCAGAATTACGGTCGTCAAGGCCTCGGGAATCGTGGTGGCTGATTCCGAGGAATCCCCCGCCAATATGGGCAATCACAGTAACCGCCCCGAGATAATCATGGCCCGGCGCACCGGTATCGGCAAGGCGCAGCGTTGGAGCGCCACTATCGGCACCAATATGCTCTACGTTGCCGTCGCGATGAACTACAAGATTAACCGCCGGACAAAGACCTACATCCTGCGGGCCTCTATGCCTGTTTCAGCAATTGACCGGCAACTTGCCAATATCAGAAAGAACATCATGGCGGGCG
>JAADIV010000206.1 GCA_013151175.1 Deltaproteobacteria bacterium
TTTTAAACCGGATAACAGCAGCAAGTAAACAACATAAAAGATAGAGGTGCCGCCTGTTGTATGAGCATAAACACGACGGCACCCCAAATCCGGAAATAAAACAAAACCACCACTCAGCCATGACCAAAGAAACTACCCAGCCGCCCGGAGAGAAACTGCGCAAGACCATTAAATGGATCAGCGAAACCCAGCTTGAGCACCCGGAGATAAAACGCCGGGAAGTTATCCAGCAGGCCCAAATTCGTTTTAATCTCTCACCCAGGGATTGTGAATTTCTAAATAAAAACTTCAGCGGCGAAGAATAATTGTCATAATCCACCAAGTGTACCAGGTTGCTGCTGCCAAATAGTGTAATAGTTCACCAGTGCCTTGGTTCGGAGTCTCACTGCGTTTGCGTACCTCATTTGTTTCTGCCTTTGTAACTATTCAGCAGCACCTCATCTTTGCCCATTTTTACCTTCTCGCATACCAAAGTATGCTTCAAAGTCAAAAATGAACAAACCTGAGGCACTTCTGAACAGTTACAGCTCACAATTTAGGGTAGTTTTTCGTTTGTACCTGAATAGTTACCTGCCTTTTTTGATCATACCCCTCCGGCCTGAGCCCCCCCTTCGTTTAAGTAACTCATAGATATTTTACCAAAACATCAGTTTCCCTGTGTAACATTGCAGTATACCACACCTTTCTTTAGTGACTACATAACTTACCAGCAAGACAGAAAACAACCATAAAGCAGTTACTTCATAAATAACAAAAACAGTAAACAAAAGTTATTACTACATTGTAGTAATACTACTGTTGATACATTTTATTATTGATAATTAAATAAATATGCAGTAAAAGGAGTACCTTTTTTACATGTATTCATTTAACGGCTCTGAATTATCATTTTCTATATCAGTAGAATAAAACAATTCGAACCACAGTAATCAGTTAATGTCAGGTAAAAGGTGAGTCTATGGCTATCAGCAGAAGAAATTTTTTAAAATGCGCGGCCTTAACGGCCGGTGGAGCGGTATTGGCGGAAAGTCCCTTTGTCAGGGCCGGGGCCAAGGCCGTTATCAAGAAAGACATCAGATACGTCCCCTCTTTTTGCGAGATGTGTTTCTGGCGTTGCGGTCTCATCGCCAAGGTTGAAGGCGACAGACTGGTCAAGCTGGACGGTAATCCTCTGCACCCGCAGAGCCGCGGCCGCTTATGCGCCAAGGGCCAGTCAGGCATGGGCCTGCTCTACGACAAGGATCGTCTCAAAACTCCTCTTATTCGTACCGGTAAACGCGGAGACGGTAAATACCGCAAGGCGAGCTGGAATGAGGCCTATAGCTACATCGCCGAAAAGCTCACCAAAATCAGAAAGAAATACGGCCCGGAATCGGTAGCCCTCTTCGCCCATGGCAGCGGCGGGGCCTACATGGGCAATTTCATGGAGGCCTGGGGTTCTCCCAATCACAGTCATCCCTCCTACGCCCAATGTCTCGGCGCCCGCGAGGTAGCCTTTACCCTGACCTTCGGCCAGGGCCCGGCCTCCACCGCCGAGCGCTACGACATGGCTAACAGCCGGGTCATGGCCCTCTTCGGCTCCCATCTCGGGGAGAATATGCATAACTCTCATATTCAGGATTTCGTTGACGGCCTTGGCAACGGCACTAAATTAATCGTCATTGATCCTCGTTATTCCACCGCCGCCGCTAAATCCTCCATGTGGCTGCCCATTAAACCCGGCACCGATATAGCCCTGATCCTGGCCTGGATCAATATCGTCATCAAAGAGCATTGGTACGACCATGACTATATCGCTAAATACGCCATCGGCTTTGATAAATTAAAGGAAGAAGTCAAGCATTATACCCCGGAATGGGCGGCAAAGAAAACCGACCTGCCGGCCAAGCAGATTGTTGAGGCAATTCGGGAATTAGGCCGCTATAAACCCAACGTCCTGGTCCATCCCGGCCGCCATTATTCCTGGTACGGCGACGATACCCAGCGCGGCCGGGGTCTGGCCATTTTAAATGCCCTGCTGGGAACCTGGGGCCGCAAAGGCGGTATCTGGCTGCCCCCCAAGGTCAATCTGGCCAAACTCAAGAAAAAAATCAAATACCCCAAGCCCAAACGTGATTCTCTAGCCTATGGCGATTATCCATTTTCCTCGGCCGGCATTACCACCGAGGTCAGACAGGCCACCATCAGCGGTGAGCCCTATCCCATCAAGGCCTGGTTTGTTATCGGTACCAATCTGATGAAAACTATGCCGGCCCCGGAAATAACCAGAAAGGCCATCGATAATCTTGACCTGGTGGTCAATATTGATCTCATGCCCACCGATATGGTGATGATGTCCGATGTTATTTTACCAGCCGCAAGCTACCTGGAACGTCATGACGATCTGGCCGTGGTTACCCAGAAGAATGCCGGTATCGCCATTCGCCAGCCGGTGGTCAACCCCTGGAAGGATGTCAAACCGGCCTGGCTCATTGCCAATGAATTATGCCATAAAATGGGCCTTGGGAAATATGTTGAGTACAAGACCTTAGAAGAGCATATGCGCGAAAAGGCCAAACTCTGGAACATTAGCTACGACAAACTCTCCAAGGTGGGATACATTGCCATCCCGGACAGCTATCATCCCTATATTACTGAAAAAAATCAGCCCAAGTTTGATACCGACTCCAAAAAAATAGAGCTTTACAGCTCCGCCCTTGATGATGAGGACATGGATGCGGTGCCAAGATACACCCACCACCGGGAACCGCCGGCCGGCTCCTTCCGCCTCATCTACGGCCGGAGTCCGGTTCAGACCTTCTCCCGAAGCATAAATAACAAATGGCTATGGGAGTTGAAGAATGACAATGAGGTCTGGCTGAATGCCGATATAGCCCGCCAGATGGGGATTAAAAATGGCGATAAGATAAGCCTGATTAACGAAAAGGGCGCTAAGAGTAATGTCGGACGGGTCAAGGTAACGGAGCGTATCAGAAAGGACTGCGTCTACTTGATTCATGGTTTCGGCTCCACCTCCAAACGGATGACCATGGCCTACGGCCGGGGTATTGACGACACCCAGATGATGACCCATTACGCCACCGATCCCATCTGCGGTACCAATGGTTTGCGGGTAAATTTTGTGAAATTACTGAAGGAGAGTTAAAAAAATGAAACACTATGCAATGGTGATAGACCAAAGCAGGTGCGTGGGCTGCATGGCCTGCATCGCCGCCTGCGTTCAGGAAAACCAGGTTCCCTTTGAGAATTTCAGAACCAGGGTCTTGGAGATCACCAAAGGTAAATTCCCTAAATTAAGAACGGAGTTCCGCCCCGAATTATGTAATCACTGCGACAACGCCCCCTGCGTTATGGCCTGCCCCACCGGGGCGTCATATAAGCGCAAAGACGGAATTGTCATGATCGACCGTGACAAATGTGTGGGCTGCAAGGCCTGTATAGCGGCCTGCCCATACGATGCCCGTTATATAAATGAAGAACACGGCTTTGCCGATAAATGCACCTTCTGCCTGCACCGGCTGAAAAAAGATCTGGAGCCGGCCTGCGTGGCTACCTGTATTGGTAAATCAAGGGTATTCGGTGACCTGTCAGACCAGGACAGCGAGGTCAGCCGCTTATTGGCGGAAAACGAATCCAGGGTTCGGTTAAAGGCGGCAGGTACTAAACCGCGGGTCTTTTACATTAACCGTTACCCCACCAAGAAATAGAGGAGGCTTATAAGATGGAATTTACAATTACAGGCGCTAACGCATTAACCTATCCCCATCTCCATATCTGGGACTGGCGGGTAGCTATTTATTTATTTCTCGGCGGTCTCGCCGGCGGCTGCATGTCCATGGCCGCAGTGGCCAACCTGCGGCCGGGTAAAGATGTTCCGAAAAATCAGGCCTGCTGCTGGCGGGTGCCCATGATGACCCCGATTATCCTGGCCGTAGGCATGGGATTTCTCTTCCTGGATCTGCAGGTAAAGCAGCACATGTACCGTTTCTACATGACCCTGCAGCCCCTTTCCCCCATGTCCTGGGGCTCCTGGATTCTAGTCCTGGTCTTCCCGGCCATGATTGCCTTTGCCTTGAGTACGGTACCAGAATCAGCCATGGATAAACTCAAGGACGGCATGATCAGAAACCTGATTATCAAGGCCCAGAACAGCATGCGGCCTTTAGCCAAATTAAATTTTCTGCTGGGGATTCTCCTCTCCATCTACACCGGTATTCTGTTGAGTTCTTTCATGGCCCGGCCGTTATGGAACTCGTCCATCCTGCCGGTGCTGTTTTTAAACTCCGGCATGTCCACTGGGGCCGCGACCATGATTCTCATGGCCCGCCGCAGTTCAATAAAACTCTTCTTCACCAAGGTGGATATCTGGTTGATTTTTTCAGAGATTACAGTTCTGATTCTCCTCTATTACGGCCAGTTCACCTCACCTGAGGCCTCCAGAGAATCAATAATGCCTTTCTTTACTCTGACCAGCCAGTATTTCCCGTACTTTATCAGTATTCTGACCTTAAGTATTGTCCTGCCACTGGCCATTATTTTGAAGTTTCTGGAGTTAAGCGGCGATCATTCAGAAAATCTTGAACTTACCTTCAAACAAAAATTTGAGATGAATGCCAGCGCCGTTCTGGTACTCCTTGGCGGCGCGATTATCCGCTTCGCCCTGGTTTACGCAGGTCAGCTAAGCAAGTTTACCGGATTATCTTAGATCTCCGACAACTTACTTAAATCTCAACAAAAAAGGGGACAGCGTAATTTATTCACGCCGTCCCCTTTTTTTATTATTCCACAGCATTTTGCGGCACCATGCCCGTTGGACGCATATTGAATAAAGCCGGAATATCCACTTTTTTCACTTTTTCATAACAGGATAACAAACGGGTTCAGATTGTGGTTCGCTCCTCACACAATCTAACAATTCGTTGTCTTGGGGGCAATTGAAGGTTTTCTTCCGGCTTATTTTTTATGTTCCTTGTAGCAGTCTTGAATCAAAGGAAAAACTTTCAACTGACACTAAACTTACACTTTTAATATCTTGATGCAATGGATTGATTAAGATGTTCATTTCTTTGTTAACAACTGCGGAAGGAATTTCCAACAATAATGATGATTTTGATTTTAACCAACCTGTGCCAATATCTGCTAATTGCTCTGGGGCTGGATAGTCACGCCAATTTGG
>JAADIV010000155.1 GCA_013151175.1 Deltaproteobacteria bacterium
CCGGGTTGGTGGACGACAAGCTCAGCAAAACTATTAATGCCGCTCTGTCCCCGTGAGGGCAGGGCGGGGGGCTTAATCGGCCCCTGAGTCGGTGTTAAATATTGACATTCCTGGCCGTTTGTTTTATAGCAACCGGTCATGAAAGCCAATTCTCAGTATCTTCCTCTGATCGGTATTGTTGTTTTATCCCTTCTGAGCCTCATTGTTGTTCCTCTGTACTACGTTGTCGTGATATCTCCGGCCTTTAACTCAGCGATTGTCAAGGATAGGGAAGTTGCCGCCGGGCAGATTGCCGCCCACATCAACACACTCTTTCTCACCATGGACGGCCGTCTGGCCTTCAATAGAGAAGTCATAACCGGAGCTGTAAAGAAGGAACTGCGCCTGGCGCGCCGGGACTTCAATTTGGCTGAGATAAAAGTTTTCGCCAAAGATGGCCGGGTCATCTATTCTTCCGATAAAAGTGATATTGGCGTTATAAACACTCGCCCCTACTTTGTTAATCAGGTGATGAAGGGGGTTAAGTTTACCAAAATGATCGGTAAAGATGACCGCACAATGGAGGATAAAGCAATGTGCCGGGATGTTGTCGAGACCTATGTCCCCATTATGAGCGATGGCCATTTTGATGGCGCTTTCGAGATTTATTATGATGTTACGGAGGCCAGAGCTGTTAACCATAGGTTGATAATGAACTCCCAGTATATTCTCCTTCTGGTCGTTATTATGCTGATTGCGGCGGTGTTACTTGTCTCCGGCCGGGCTGTGCGATTGATCAAAAGGCAGCAAATGGCTGAGAAAGAACTGCTTGAGAGTAATGCTGAATTGGCGCTGCTCTTTGATTTATCAGGGATTATGGCCGGCATTGATAAAAATCTTGAGAATATGCTGATTAATGCCATGGCGCGCATAACCGGTTTTATTGGATTACCGCTCCTAAAAAAAGGGGCGGTCTTTCTTGTCCATGCCAAGACCTTGAAGCTTACCGCCCGTTTACATCTGCAAAAAGCCGCTGCCGGAGAAGTGGTGGTGGAAATCGGTCAATGTCTCTGCGGCAGAACCGCTGTTAGCGGCGAAATAGGTATTGTAAAACATTGTGCCAGCCACTGTCGCTGTTTCATTCATGGCAAGGCCGGTATGGAACACGGCCATATCGTTTTGCCCATTAAGGCGGGAAGCAGGGTTCTGGGCATTTTTCTTCTCTATACTCCGGTTGACACCGCATTAACTGAACATCAGCGGCTCTTATTGCTGAGCATCGCCCGGCAGATTGCTGTTTCCATCGGCAATCTGCAGCATTTCGCTCAGATTAGCGAACTCTCCATGCGTGACCCCCTCACTCGTCTGGCCAACCGCCGCAAGATGGATGATTTTATGAGCAAACAGTTCGAACTGGTTCACCGTTACCATAAGGATCTATCCCTGATTATGATAGACATCGACTTTTTTAAGAAATACAACGATACCTACGGTCATGAGGAGGGGGACAGGGCCTTGATTAATGTTGCGCTCATACTCCGGCAGCAGGTACGAAAATCAGATCTGGCTGTTCGTTATGGCGGCGAGGAATTCCTCCTGATTATGCCGGAGGCGGATTGTGAAGCGGCTTCCCGGCTAGCGGAAAGGATCAGGCGGATTGTGGAGCGGCAGACACCGGTTCGCATAAGTATGGGTGTTGCTTGTTATCAGGGCGATGAAGATACCGAGGGATTAATTCGCCGCGCCGATATGGCCCTTTACCAAGCCAAGGATGACGGCCGCAACAGGGTCATTCGCGCAATTTCCTGACTGGCAGCTGCTCTAAACTACCCTGGTATCTTGTCAAAAACGCCGCTTATCGGCAGAAAAATAGAAAACTTTAATAAAAATTTGTTAATGGGCTAAAAAAAGGTATAATCGGTATAAATCGAATTTGGTTTTGGGTTATGGACAACCCTTGTAAGCGGTAGTTGTCAGGCAAGAGCCGCTGAATCCACTGAAGGAGGAGCCGATGACTATTCGTGCCTATAACCAATACAGCCTTTCCAGTCAGCTTAGTTTTTCCCGTAACGTCTCCGCGTTTTCTAGCTCAATCGAAAAGTTATCTTCCGGTCTGCGGGTTAATAAAACCGCAGATGACCCGCCTACAGTGGTAATCAGCGATCAGCTTAATTCCCAGGCACTGGGCCTGGGACAGGCAGTGCGTAACGCTAACGATGCTGTTTCCATTACCCGGATTGTTGATGCCTCGGTTAATGAAGCTATTGACATTGTCAATAGTATTAAGACCAAGGCCAGTCAGGCAGCGTCTGATTCGCAAACATCCAGCGTCCGTAACACCCTGCAGGGCGATATCAATAAGCTGTTGGCAGAGCTGAGTTTGGTGGTAAAGACCGCAAGTTTTAACGGCCATCCCCTGCTTGACGGCGGTTTTACCTCTAAATTATTTCAGGTGGGGGCAAGCAGCGGTGAAACCATGAGCCTTAATGTGGCATCGGCTCATAAAAGTAAGGTGGGCTTCCTTAGCGCCGGTCAATTATCGTTAGTCACAGCGGGTGGTGATGTCTCCTTGTCTGTTACCAACTCAAGGCTTTCCCGAACCCTGAGTATCGCCGGTCTTACCATGTCCTATGATAATACCGCTGCTCACGGTCTGGGCGCCGTGGCTGACGCCATAAATAAGTATAGCGGTTCCACGGATATAAGCGCTCAGGCAGTGGTGGCATCAACCTCGAACGCCGCAATCCAGGCGGGGACAACCTCGGCCGATTTTGCCATAAATAACGTGAATATTGGCGCCGTTTCTGTCCTGGCTAATGACTCTGACGCCAGTCTGGTCACGGCTATTAATGCCAAAACCAACAGCCATGGTGTAACTGCCAGCACAAATTCTGCCGGGCAATTGCAGCTAACCAGTGCTGACGGCCGGGCCATTAAGGTGAGCGGCCTTGATGCCGTGCTGCCTGGCGAGGATCTTTCCACCTTCGGCTATGTGCAGATATATCAGCAGGGGGCGCAGGACTTGGTAGTCTCCGACCTGTCGCAAGGTATGGCCGTTTCATTCTCTAGCAATTTAAAAATGACAGCTAGTGTCCTCACCAGTGTTGACTCAACCTTGGCCTATGGCTCCGTTTTGGGAGGATCATCCACTCTCGCTGCCGGTTGGCAGGCCGGGATGACGGTTTCCGGTGCCAATCTGAGTGGTAATATCAGTACCACCACAAATTCAACCCTGTTGGCCGGTTCGGTTCTGGCCTCTGGCTCAACGGTGGCGGCTAGTTCAATCCTGGGCGGCACGGCCTATAACAGCCAGAGTATCAATTCAACCAAGAACAATTTTCTCAAAGGCGGTTCAATCCTGAATATCGGTTCAATGCTCCTAAGCGGTACCTATTTGACCAACGATATAAGCACATCCGGCGGCACAATCATCGCCGGGACTATTTTAAGTGGCAATAAAACTTTGAATGCCAGCGCAACTATCAGTAACGATATGCTGCTTCTCAGTGGTTCAACGGTGGCATCTGGTTCTACCTTTGCCGTAAATTCATATCTTGGTGGTAATTTTAATCTCAGCGGTTCCATGACTGCCAACTCGAATATGACCCTAACATCCGGTTCAAATATTGTTGATCAGAATGGTGTTACGGTGCTTGCCGCAGGTTCCACCATTGGCGGTGCCGCCGCCTTGGCCGCCGGCAATTTGTCTGTTACAGAGAATATGCTGGTTAAATCAGGATCAACGCTTACGGCCGCAACGGAACTGGCAACTGGCTCCACCATTGGCGGCACCACAATTTTAAATGGCAATCATACAGCAACGGCGGATATATATCTGGCGGCAGGTTCGATTATTGCTTCCGGCAGTACGGTGAAGACCGCTACGACTCTGACCAACAATCTAGTGACCACTGCGGGTATTATTAAGGCGGGAGAAATAACCGGGCAGGATTACCTGACCACCGGGGCAAACAATATTACCAATGCTATGACTCTAAAATCCGGGTCAATACTGAGTAACGGCTCTAGCATGGCCGCTAATTCTCGGAGTGAGGCCGAGTTTAAACTCGGCTCCCAATCCGCCATGCGTCTTGATGATATTAATGTTTTGACCCAGAAGGATGCCACAGCGGCCATGGCAATTGCGGACGCGGCCCTGGCAGATTTAGGGCAAATAAAGGCGGCGGCGGGTGCAGCTCAGGATACATTTCTGGGGATGGCAATAGTAGCGGGAGGAGTCAAAAATAACATCATGGCGGCCAGAGCAAAGATGTTGGATTTAGATTTTGCCAGTGAGGCGGTCACCTACAGTAAGATGCAGATATTGATGCGGGCTAGCGCCTTTGCTCTGACCCAGGCCAACGCCATTCCCGGTAGTGTTCTGCCCATTCTCCAGGGTGGCGCTACCAACGAGAAGACCAGCCAGTTTTTCGTTTCCGCCGCTGCCTCAACGGCTATGTAGGCCGGTTTTTGGCCAGGGCTTTAATTGGGTGGCTTGGCCTGAATATCGCGCAGGGTACTTATGTATTGTTCAGTATTATCCAACGTGTTGGTTTCCTGCATATCTTTGATGACCGATTTGGCAAAACTTTTGATATCTATATCGTATTTGTTCTTTTTTTGCTCTGCTGCCCGTTCCACGATAAGGACGCAATAATATCTGGTCAGTATTCGCAATTTTGAATCACGCCGAAAAAGATATGACTGCCCGCCCAGGGTGCTCGAAAAGAAACTGGCGTACTCGTACAACTTTCCCAATGGCAGCTGCAAGTTAATGTTCGCCCGGCAGTTATTGATTTGGCTCGCCTGGTAAAAGGTAGCCATAAGGGCTTCTATGTCGTCATTTTCGTAGTTAATAATATCTTTGATAAAGGATAAGTCTTTCGGCCCCAACACGCGGTAAAAATGGGCGGTATTTTTTAGCAGAGAGAAAAAATCGTTACTTGTGGCTGCTACCACCGGCGGGTTGTTGAGTAATTTGATGATTATCTTATTGATATGATCGCCCACCGGCTCATGCAGCTCATAGGCCTTGATATATTCCTGCCCGGCAAGGTGATGATAAAAGGCCTTAATGGCGGCCGCAGTTTTCTGACATGGAGTCAAGGACGGTGCGGTTTCTGGGGACGCTAGCGTTGGTTCAGCGGCAACTGGCGCCG
>JAADIV010000236.1 GCA_013151175.1 Deltaproteobacteria bacterium
ATGTATTTGGTGAAGATATGATCTCCCAGGGTATCTTTGGCAATGGGGCTGACTTTTAAAGCCTCAATGGCCTCTTCCAACGAGCCGGGCATAGACTCAATGCCGGCGGCATCCTTTTCGGCGGCGGTCATATGGAAGATATTCTGGTCGGTTGATTTGGGTGGCGTCAATTTATTCTTGATGCCGTCCAGGCCGGAATTTAGCATCATGGCAAAGGCCAGATAGGGGTTACAGGTAGGATCCGGGCAGCGTACCTCTGTTCTTGTGCCCAAACCACGGGAGGCGGGAATACGGCACAGGGCGCTGCGGTTTGCGGCGGACCACGCCACGTATACCGGGGCCTCATAACCGGGGACCAGACGCTTATATGAGTTAACCAGGGGGTTCGTTACCGCCGCGAATCCTGTGGCATTTTTCATAATCCCGGCGATGTACTGGTAAGCAATCTCACTCAACTGCAGGGGGCCGCTTTCATCGGCAAAGGCGTTGCTGCCGTCCAGATTAAATAGCGACTGGTTGGTATGCATACCGGAACCGTTAATCCCAAAGATTGGTTTGGGCATGAAGGTGGCGGCTAATCCGTGTTTCTTGGCAATAGCCTTGACCACCCAGCGGAAGGTCAGGGTGTTGTCGGCGCAGGTCAGGGCATCGGCATACTTAAAGTTGATTTCGTGCTGGCCCTCGGCAACTTCATGGTGGGATGCTTCGATTTCAAACCCCATGCTCTCCAGAGTTTCAATGATTTCCCGGCGGCAATTGTTGCCGGAGTCTTCCGGGTCAAGGCTGAAATAGCCGGCGTTATCATTGGTTATGGTTGTGCTGCGGCCATCGGCATCCCTTTCGAACAGAAAGAATTCCGCTTCGGTGCCCACGTTCATAGTGAAACCCATCTCCCGGGCTTCGGCGAGTACACGCTTCAAATTGACACGCGGACAGCCTTCGAATGGCGAACCATCGGCATTATACACGTCACAGATGATACGGGCGGCGGCAATGCCATCCTGATTCCGCCAAGGTAAAACAACGAAGGTGTCATAATCCGGTATCAGGTACATATCTGATTTTTGAATGTCGGCAAAGCCACTGATGGAAGAACCGTCAAACATGATCTTGCCATCCAGAGCCTTGTCAAGCTGGCTGCGGGGGACAGCGATATTTTTCATAAATCCGTTAATATCACAAAATTGCAGTCTGAAAAAATTGATATTTTGTTCGTCCACAATTTTTAGAATTTCGTCTCTGGTCATGATTTAGCTCCTTTTAAATAAAAATTAATAAAGAATGGCGCTGTTATTTTTTACAATTATGCAATAAGCAAAAAACTTTTCTAACCTAAATGATAAAAAAAATCAGCAATTATATTCACCTAATTGCACAAAAAAACTGCCGCGATATGAATTTGGTGAGCGGCCAACAAAACACACTCCCATGATTGGCAACACTCCGTCATGTAAACGTTTCATGGATAACCTGATGTGTGTGATTGAGTTACTCGATAATACTCCTGTATATTTGGGGGCCTTGAGCGTGTGTAGCTAGGTGTTCATGGAGCGCTTACTGAATTTGCGTCTTTCCTGCTTCCGTGGTAATAGATTACTATTGCCGGTATAACGGCGATACTGCAGAGTTGCAACTAAATATAACAATTAATGCTCGACTCTTTAAGGAGAAAAAAATGGAATACTCCCCGGAAGTTAAGGAAATGTATTGTGTCGCCAAGGGGGCCAAAAATGGCCCGGCGCCTATCCCTGAAGAGGGCCGCTGGGTGCAGGCCAAGGAGATAAAGGACATCTCCGGTCTTACCCATGGGGTAGGATGGTGTGCTCCGCAACAGGGGGCCTGTAAACTGACCTTAAATATCAAAGATGGTATTATTGAAGAGGCGCTGATTGAGACGGTGGGCTGTACGGGCATGACCCACTCGGCCGCCATGGCCGCTGAAATATTGAGTGGTAAAACCATTCTGGAGGCCTTAAACAGTGACTTGGTCTGCGATGCCATTAATGTAGCCATGCGGGAGATTTTCCTGCAAATCGTTTATGGCCGCAGTCAGACTGCCTTTTCCGAAGGCGGTCTGCCGGTGGGCGCCGGACTTGAAGATCTGGGCAAAGGCAAGCGCAGCGTAACCGCCACCATGTACAGCACGAAGAAAAAGGGGCCGCGCTATCTGGAGATGGCGGAGGGGTATGTGACTAAATTAGCCCTGGATAAAAATGATGAAATCATCGGTTATGAGTTTGTGAGACTGGGGCCGATGATGGAGCTGATCAACGGTGGAACTTCGGCAGAGGAGGCTCTGAAACAATGTACCGGCACCTACGGGCAGTTTGCCAGTGCCGTTAAAACTATTGACCCCAGAAAGGAATAAGGAGCTGAAAATGGCATTATTTGAGGGATATGAACGAAGAATCGGCCAGATTACTCCGGTTTTAGAAAAATATGGCATTGCCTCTCTGGAAGAGGCACGGAAAATCTGTGAGGAGAAAGGCCTTGATGTGGCCGGAGTGGTGCGTGATGTCCAGTCCATTTGTTTTGAAAACGCCTGTTGGGCCTATACAATGGGGGCGGCCCTGGCAATAAAAAAGGGTGAGACAAAGGCTGTGGAGATTGCCAAAACTCTGGGTGAGGGGTTGCAGGCCTTCTGCATACCTGGTTCGGTAGCAGCCGAGCGGCAGGTGGGGATTGGCCACGGAAACCTGGCCTCCATGCTGCTCCAGGAGGATACCCAATGTTTTGCTTTTGTTGCCGGGCATGAGTCTTTTGCCGCTGCCGAGGGGGCCATCGGTTTGGTGCAGTCAGCCAATAAAGCCCGTAAAAATCCTCTCCGGGTTATTTTAAACGGCCTGGGCAAGGATGCCGCCCATATTATTTCCAGGATTAACGGTTTTACCCACGTTAAGACCAGTTTCGATTATAAAACTAGCAAATTGACGGTTGTCGGCAGAACGTCATACTCAGACGGTGAGCGGGCCAGGGTGAATTGCTACGGCGCAGATGATGTGCGGGAAGGGGTGGCGATTAATCATCTGGAAAAGGTGGACATCTCCATCACCGGCAACTCCACTAATCCCACCCGTTTCCAACACCCGGTAGTGGGAACCTATAAGAAAGAATGCCAAAAGTTGGGACGCCGGTATTTTTCCGTTGCCTCCGGCGGCGGTACCGGCCGTACTCTGCATCCTGATAATATAGGGGCAGGGCCGGCCTCCTACGGTCTTACCGATACCATGGGTCGTATGCACTCAGATGCCCAATTCGCCGGCTCATCATCCGTACCGGCTCATGTGGAGATGATGGGTCTGATTGGCATGGGCAATAACCCAATGGTCGGGGCCTCTGTGGCGGTGGCTGTTGCCGTGGAACAGGCGATGGGATAGGGCCTGGCGGATGCTGCAGAAGAACAAGCAACCGCGCCCTGAATCTGGGACGCCTGCCATGGAAGATATCCTGGCCTTGGCTGGGCAATACATGTCGCCAGAAAATATCGGCCTGCTCAAAAAATCTTATGACTACGCGGTAGAACTCTATAGAAACAATCCACGCCGTATGTCCGGTAATCCCTATATTACCCATCCCCTGGCTGTGGCCCATATTTTGGCTACTATGCAGCTTGATGTCCATACCGTCATTTCCGGTCTTCTCCATAAGGCTCTGCGCGGTGTGCCGCCGAAATCATCTGACGCGGAGCTAGTCAAATTATTTGGTGGTGATGTGGCGGCGATTGTCCGCGGTACCACTAAGATCAATGATATTCAGTTCAAGAGTAAGCTCGATTATAAGGCGGAGAATGTCAAGAAGATGCTAGTGGCCATCTCGTCTGATATTCGGGTATTACTGGTTAAATTGGCCGACCATCTGCACGATATGCAGACCTTGGAATATGTGCCGCCTGCCCGGCAGCGGGAGTTGGCGCAGGATACCATGGATCTCTACGCGCCCATGGCCAGCCGCCTTGGTATTGATCGAATCAAGCGTGAGCTGGAGGACGCCGCCTTCCGTTATTTGTATCCCGCGAAATTCAATGAGTTAAACAGTAAGATGGAGATGTCTCTGACGGAGCGTGAAAAATTCGTGGAAGAGATTAAATCAATTTTACAGCAAAGGATAGAGGCGGAGGGCGTTCCTGTATTCCAGGTATTGGGGCGGCCGAAGCATCTCTATAGCATCTATCGTAAATTGGTGGCGCAAAATATCTCCGTTGATAAGGTCTATGACAAGGTTGCCTTCCGGGTGATTGTCCGGGAAATCAGTGAGTGCTACGAGGTTATGGGGATTGTCCACTCCCTTTGGCAGCCCATTGCCAGCCGTTTTAAAGACTTTATCAGTTCTCCGAAGGCCAACCTTTACCAGTCACTCCATACCTCGGTTGTTGGCCCGCACGGTGATTTTATGGAGATCCAGATTCGCACTGAAAAGATGGACGAAATCGCCAATGATGGTATTGCCGCGCATTGGGCCTATAAAGAGGGGGCGGATATCTCCCGGCGTGATGCCAGGTTCTTTCACTGGCTGAAGCAGTTGGTTCACAGCCTCCAGGAGGTGGATGATGCCAGAGAATTTCTGGATACGGTGCGGGCCGAGCTGGATTATTCAGAGGTTTACGCCCTGACTCCTAATGGGGATGTCAAGGAATTGCCCACCGGCAGCACTCCTTTGGATTTTGCCTATAGTATTCATACCGAGGTTGGTAACCACTGTATTGGCGCTAAAATTGACGGCCGTATTGTGCCCCTGAGGTATATGATTCAGCATGGTGATGTGATAGAGATCATTACCTCAACCGGCCAACACCCCAATCAGGGTTGGTTGAACCTGGTCAAAACTAGCAGGGCCAAGAGTCGGATCAGGCATTGGCTGAAGCAGGAGGAGCAGTCGCTTTACCTTGAGTCTGGCCGGGAAATCTGTGAGCGGGAATTACGGAAGCACAACTTAAGTGTTAAGAAGTTGACTAAAACCGGGCAGCTCAGAAACATTCTCAAACAATTAAATTGCGCGGCCCTGGATGATCTGTTCTGCAGGGTGGGCGGCGGCAAGATAAGAGTGTCTGCTTTGGCCGGAGTTTTGCGGCCGCCGGAGCCGCAGGCCGAAAAAAAATGTCTTGAAGAGTTGATCAAGCCGGCAGA
>JAADIV010000187.1 GCA_013151175.1 Deltaproteobacteria bacterium
CCCGTAGCGCATCAACCATTACGTAGCCCTTTTGAGCAAATATCTTCTTCCAGTAGCCCGGCCATTGTTCATTTATGTGGTGATGTCCTCTCTGGAATTATCGGCAGCCTGCTGGCCCAGGGGCTTTCGGCCTGGGACGCGGCCCGCCTCGGAGTTTATATTCATGGCCGGGCCGCTGACCGTCTGGCCCGGCAGGCCCCGGCTGGTTTTCTGGCCTCAGAGGTGGCTGATGAGGTGCCTCTGACTCTTAAGGAGCTGCAAGCCTGACTTCCACCAGGCCCCGGACAGAGTTTAGAAAATAAATAGACTCGGCGGCATAGAGATCAGCCGGGGTCAGCACCTCTTCCCATATCTGCCGCCCTTCGATGAGCATCTGCCGCCCAATTCCGGGCAGCAGGCCGCATTCAATGGGCGGGGTAAGGAAGCGGCCTTGATGGCGGATAATTATATTGCTGATGGTGCCCTCAGTTATTTCCTGCCGTTCGTTACAGAAAATTATCTCATAAAGACCATCCCGCCCGGCCCTTTGGCGCTCTTTATTATACAACTCACGCAGGGTGGTCTTGTGGTAGAGATAGATATTATTGGAATCGGTTTTTTGGGGGCTTATTTCTATAAGCGGCAGAAGCTCCTGTTGCGAGCTGCCCCTTGCTGAATTATGCCCTGAGAGGGATAAGCCCGCCGACGGCCCGCATTCCACTGCCGTAATATCAGTGGTGCCGTCCCGGAAAAGGAGGATACGCAGCCGCCGATTGGGCGGCAGAGCGGCCCAGTTGTCAGCCATGGCCAGCAGGCGTTGACGGAGCTGGTGGAGATCCAGTGGATAAGAAAAATAAAGGGCGCTGGTTCGCAGTCTTTGCAGATGGTGGTCAAGGAGCCAAAAACCGTCTTTGGCCTGCCAGAGGATGGTTTCGATGAGCTGAAATTCCGGGTGTGGATTACTTAAAAATTCTCCTTTGAGCAGGGTCTCCCGCCATTCATCCCGGGGCTCAGAGTCATGAGTTATTCCGGCCCCGATACCCATTTCTCCCCGGCCGTTACCGAGAGCAATGGTGCGGATAGGGACGTTGAATACCGCTTCACCATCAGGGGCGATAAAGCCCAGGGCGCCGGTATAGGTGCCGCGCTCCCCGCCTTCGAGTTCGTTAATAATCTCCATGGTTCTTATTTTGGGAGCTCCGGTCACGGAACCACAGGGGAAAAGGGCCTTAAACAACTCCTCAAGGCTGGTGTGACGGCGCAGGGTACCCTCCACGGTACTGGTCATCTGGTGCAGGGTGGTAAAAGTTTCCACTTCGAACATGGCTGTTGTCCGCACCGAACCAGGTTCACACAAGCGGCCTAAATCGTTACGGAGCAGATCAACAATCATCACATTCTCGCTACGATTTTTACTGTCTGCGGTTAGAAATCGAGCCAGATCCTGGTCGTCCTGGAGCCTGTGCCCTCTGGGCATAGTGCCCTTCATGGGCTTAACCCTGCATTTCCGGCCTTTTTGGTGAAAAAAAAGCTCTGGCGAAAAAGAGAGCAGCCGCTGGTCGCCGGCCTTTATATAAGCGCTGTAGGCCACCGGCTGATTAAGACGCAGCCGCCGGTATAAGGCATCAGGGTCACCGTTAAAATCAAAGAGATATTTCAGAGTGAAGTTGACCTGATAGGTGTCACCGCTCAGAATATAATTCTTTACGGCCCGCAGAGCCTTGATAAAACGCTCACGAGTCATGCTGGGGCGCAGGTTGCTGATGCGAAAGCCCTTCTGCGTCTCCTGCCGCCTGCTGACAACCGGCAGGGGACTACTGAATTTACCCTCCCGGTGATCATAGGTTATCGGTGCTGCAAATACTCCAAAGCTGGCCAGTATTTTACCCTCTTTTGTTGGGCGTCCCAACCCCTGTAGGGCGGGCTCCAGTTCGAGACCAAATTCATAGTCCAGCCGGCCGGCCAGAAAATATCCCTGCCGGCGGGAGTCCTCCAGCTCGGCAAAAAAATTGGCCGGGTCTTGAGCGCCCGCAGTATAATTGATATATTTAAGCGGCCGACTGAAAATAAGACTGGTATAGTTATCCTCCGACACCTTGCTGGTTTCCAGGAAGACAAAATCCTGCTCAGTTCGCAGAAAGTCGAGGATAGTATTCAGTAAGTTATCGGATAGAGGGCGCATATGAAAGAGACGGGTAATTTATTAAATTGCCGTTTTTTTTAACCTTAGATACCTGAAAAGGCAATATTTTTCCTGTTGAGATTTAATCACATCTTGCCAGAAAAAGTACTTTATCTTAAAATAAGATAACATGGTCTGGAAAAGTTCAGGCTGAACCCAAAATTATGAAATTGGCGGGATTTGTACCTGTCAACAGCTTAAAACTCTTAGGGAGAATATAATGTTAATTAAGGATTGGATGGCCAAGAATGTTCTTACCGTCGATGAAAACACCTCATTAATGCGGGCAACCAGGGTTATGAAGGAAAATAATATACGAAAACTGCCGGTGGTCTCACATGGTAAGCTGGTGGGGATTATCTCTGATCGTGATGTGAAAGATGCCTCTCCGTCCAAAACCACCTCACTGGATATTCATGAATTATATTATCTACTCTCCGAGATGAAGGTCAAGGATGTAATGACCAATGATCCCATCATCATGCACGGCACCGATTCCCTGGAAAAGGCGGCCTTAATCATGTTAGATAACAAAATATCCGGTATTCCAGTTTTAGATGATGCCGGGCAGATTATTGGCCTGCTCAGCGAAACAGACGTTCTGCTTGGTTTTATCCACGCCACCGGCATTAAAGATGGTGCCATTCAATATGTTTTTAATCTCCCCGACGCGCCTGGTTCGGTTACGGAACTGGTCAAGGTGTTACGGGAAAACAACTCCCGGCTTATCAGTATCCTGACCTCCTATGAAGATGCCGGGGACGGTATGAAACAGGTAGCGATTCGGGTAACAGTTGCCAAAAACATGAAGCCGGACGAACTAACCAAAATTTTGTCTGATAAATTTGAACTCGTCTTCACGGCGACTGACGATTTGGAACAATTACCTCATAAAAGCAGCCATTAATAATCTTCATGACATAGTGGGCCCCATTGTCAAGACAATTTGTAACTGTTTAGGTATGACTGTAAATTGCCCTAAACTCTAAGCAGTTACTATTTTACAATCATATTGCGCAGCATATCACCGGCGTTTTCCGCTTGATTGGCCACATCACCAAGGGTCAGCAGCATTTTCTCGTAAAAAATGATGGTAAGGGGGTCTAACTCATTCTCAAGATTGTATATGTCGATGGAGAGGTTACGGGCCATACGATCCGCCTTCCATTCATCCTCCCCGAGATCTTCTATATAACGCAGCACCAAATCGGCTTCGGCACCACCGAAGGAGGTGTCGGCCAGACTCTGTAATTCCACCGTTGCCGTGAGTAGAGTGGCAGTAACTTGAAAGACTTGGCTGACGAAAGTTAAAAATTTTTCATGCAGAGAAGAATGGAGTTTGGTTTTTCTGATCATCAGAATAACCGCGAAATCCTCCGCCTTATCGGCAATCTTGTCCTGACAATGAAGAAAGGCGTCGAGATCAGCCCGATCAACGGGCATAAAATAACGGCGCGGTAATTGTTTGCGGATGGAATGTTTTATGTTATCGGCCTCAAATTCCAGTTTAGAAACCTTATCCTGCAGGGCGCGAATTTTTGGATAATCTTCCTCAATCAAGGCTTCGAGAAGCGGCCAGATCATCTCCACACATTCATGTACCTTTTTGGAATGCTCCACCAATGGCCCAAAGGGGGATTTACCGAACAAGTCTTGAATAATTCCCATACAGTCTACCTCGCTTAATATTATTTTTGCCCCTGCCTCATTGAGGATGTTCTCGTATACCAGAGTATATAAAATATGGAAAGAAAGATAAAAGAAAAATCGTAAGCACTCCATGAACACCCTGCTGCAGGCACCATAGAGCATGAAAAGTCGGCCCATGTCTTTATTTTTACAGGTTTTTCATCTCATCCAAAAAAAAAATACCCCTCCCTTGATTTTTGAAAAATCATCCCTATAGTTTTGGCCATCCCGCACACTGGTGCACTCTGTGGTACTTCCGGCCCGGATGCTCACGAAAAGGGATAATTTTAGAGTATGGCCAAAATGTAAGATTGATGCATCAATAATTACCTATTTAATAATAATTAACACATGAATGGAGGCAGTATCATGAAAATTCGTCCATTAAACGATCGTATTTTAGTGCAGCGGCTGGAGCAGGAAGAAAAGACTTCCGGCGGCATTATTATCCCGGACAGCGCCAAGGAAAAACCGGCCGAGGGCAAAATTATCGCCGTTGGCAACGGCAAGATGAATGACGATGGCAAGAGAGTAGCTCTTGAGGTCAAAGAGGGCGATCAGGTCTTGTTCAGCAAATATGGCGGCACTGATGTAAAGGTGGACGGCGTGGATTATCTCATCATGCGTGAAGATGATATTCTGGGCATCATAGAATAATTGTAACTGTTTGGCCAAGGCGGATAAACCGCCCTGAACCGTTACGAATAATTTTTGATTAACAATTTGATTGTTTAAGGAGAATAATAATGGCTAAAGAAATAAAATACAGTGTTAAAGCCCGGGAGTCCCTCCTCGTTGGAGTAAACGCCCTGGCCGATGCCGTCAAGGTAACCTTAGGTCCCAAAGGCCGCAATGTCCTGTTAGACAAATCCTTCGGCGCTCCCACCATGACGAAAGACGGAGTAAGCGTTGCCAAGGAAATTGAGCTGGAAGATAAATTCGAGAACATGGGCGCTCAGATGGTCAAGGAAGTTGCCTCCAAGACCAGTGATGTTGCCGGTGACGGCACCACTACCGCTACCCTGCTGGCCCAGGCCATTTTTCGTGAGGGTGTTAAACTGGTAGCCGCCGGTAATAACCCCATGGAGATCAAACGTGGTATCGACAAGAGCGTCACGGCTGTTGTCAGTGAGCTGAGCAAGATTGCCAAGCCCACCAAGGAGCAGAAGGAAAT
>JAADIV010000052.1 GCA_013151175.1 Deltaproteobacteria bacterium
TATCGATGGCCTTGGCGGCCGCGAGGTGATGACTCACCGGGCATATCCCGCATAGACGCTGAACAAGCACCGGGGCTTCCCAATATGGCCGCCCCTGAACAAAGCGTTCAAACCCCCTGAATTCAACTATGTGAAGGCGGGATTGAACGACCTGATTCTGGTCGTCAAGATGTATAGTTACTTTGCCATGCCCCTCAACTCTGGTTACTGGGTCAATGGTTATCTTCTTACTCATAATATCTCCCGGCAGCCCTGGGCCTCCATAGACCGATCAGTCAAATTTAAAACATTCATATGACAATTCCATTTTTTTACCACTAATCAAGGCGGTCAAAACATCCCAGATGAGATCAGCCCTGGGAGCGCATCCGGGAATGAAATAATCTATTTTTACTATTTCATGACAGGGATAAACCTGGTCGAGAAGCATTGGCAGTTCCTCATCATTGGGGATCAGTCCCTCATCATTGGCCTGTACCGAGACACAATCAATATATGCCTCTTGCAAACATTCCGAAATCGAGGCGCTGTTGTTTCGCATAGCGGGCAGACCGCCCATAATCGCGCATTCGCCCACCGCAATCAACACCCGGCAGTTTTTCCTGAATTCTTTTAAAAGCCGAATATTATCGCTATTGGCGCATCCTCCCTCAATGATGCCGATATCACATTCCTTACTCAAAGTTTTGATATCGTTTATGGGGGATTTATTGAATTCAATTAGTTCAATAAGCTGCAGAATTCTATCGTCGAGATCCATAATCGACATATGACATCCGAAGCAGCCGGCCAGAGATGTTGTGGCAATAAGAGGCTTATTCATGATCGCTCCTTAGTCTCAATATCACTGCCGATGGGGAGTTTATCATATTTCCGGCGGCCAATGGGGACATCATAGCCCTTGCCCCGGCGGATAATCGCTCCCACCGGGCATATATTCATTGCCGCCTGGGCCAGAGACTTATTAAAATCAGCTGCCCGTTCATGAACAAATTTGATCCGCGTCTCGTGGCCGCGGTTTACAAAGACAAACCAGCCTGGTGCCTCCGGCTCCGGACGCCAGCGGACGCAGCGTTTGCACAGAATACATCTGTTATGATCAATCAATAATGTACCATGTGCCGGCTCTACATCCCTGGCTGAAAAGCTGTAGGGGAATTGAGGCGCCATCATTCGGTATCGGTAGGCCAGGGCCTGAAGTTCACAACTGCCGCTCTTTTCACAGGCTGGGCAGAAATGATTGCCTTCCACAAACAGCAGTTCAATAATTGTCGATCTGATCCACTCCAGATCCTGGTTATTGGTTTCCACCACCATTTTATCAGTGGCCGGGGTGGTGCAGGCGGTCATTTTTCTGCCATTAATCAGACAGGTACAGACCCGGCAGCAACCCTGGGGTTTTATACCCTCGTAATTACATAAGGTGGGGATATAAATTCCATTATCTGTGGCAATTTCCAGCACCGACTGTCCAGATTCAGCGCCGTATTCACGGCCGTTAATGGTAATCAGAATACTCATCATCCTCCCCCTGGGCCAGGAATTCTATTAGTAATTTTACATGACTCCCGCACCGCCGCCGACAGATCAAATTCACTAACAAAATCCGTATGTTTGCGCAATCTGGAGTTGTATAATTCTCTAAAATTTCTGATGGTGGACAAGATAGGATTAGCAGCGGTTTGCCCCAGTCCGCAGCGATTTACCAGCATCACCTTCTCCCAGCTCAACATCTGATCAATATCAGCGGCAACCCCGTTACCCCGTAATATCTTTTCTAATTTCTTCTTATATTGAATAGTCATGGCCCGGCAGGGAACACATGAACCGCAGGATTCAGAGATGAAAAAATCCGTAAAGTTAAGGACAATATCCTTTAACAGATCACGCTGATTACCAATCACAATCATGGAACCGCCGGTGGAGAGATCCTCATATGCCAGCCGTCTATTAAACTCACTGGAGGCGATACAGGTTCCGGAGGGGCCGCTTACCTGCACGGCCTGCACGTCTTCGGCACCAACCATCCGCAGAATATCGTTCACGTTAAAGCCCCACTCGACCTCGTAAACCCCAGGTCTTTCGCAATCACCGGAGATACTTAAAAGTTTGGTGCCGGTAGATTCCACCGTACCCAGAGCGCGGTACCAGTTGGAGCCTTTCAACATAATCTTGGCAACCGCGCATAAGGTCTCCACATTATTGACCACTGTCGGCTGTTGCAAATAGCCTTTTTCCACCGGAAAAGGCGGCCGGTCTCTGGGCTCCCCGCGTTTACCCTCCGCGGATTCGAGCAGGGCTGATTCCTCGCCGCAGACATAGGATCCGCCGCCAAACTGGATGCGAATATCAAAGTCAAAATCCTGTTTAGCGACCGCTGACTTTCCGAGTAGTCCGTCTTCACGCATCTGCCGCAGGACATCCTCAAGATGCTCCGCCATATATTTATATTCATAGCGCAGGTACAAAATCCCCTCTGCGGCACCAATGGCGTAACCGGCAATCACCATCCCCGCGAATAAAAGCTCCGGCCGTTCCGTCAGAATTACCCGATCTTTAAAAGTACCAGGTTCCCCCTCGTCGGCGTTACAGAAGATATAACGCCTTTCCGCCTTTACCGCGCGGCATAACTGCCATTTCATCGCGGTCAGGAAACCAGCCCCGCCCCGCCCCCGGAGGTTGGCCGCCCGCACCTCGGCAATAACATCTTCCGGTTTACGGCTGACAGTTTTTTTAAGAATTTCAGCAGGTTGGGCCTCCATGGTCAAAATAGGCCCCGGCCGGATAATATTTGATCGCACCCCGGTACCGGGTAAATCATCAATCTCGACCCCGTTTTTCATGGCATGAACGAGTTCTATCACCCCTTTCCTGCTTAAGCTTGTAAAAACACGCTGGTTAATAATGGCCGACGGTTCCTGATCGTTCATGCCAATACATGAGGTGTGAAAAAGACCGATATTACCGTCCTCTGAGACTGTGCCGAATTCACATTCAGCCTCCTCCTCAAAGGTCTGGGCGATTTCATCCCGGCCCATCATCTCGGCAACCGCACTGTTGTTGAGATAAACGGTGTACTTGCCGGTTGGTGTCCGTGAGAGAAAATGATAAAATGATAAAGTTTGCTCAACTTCAGAGATAGAGGAAGAAATGGCTTTGGCGATTATGCCCACCGCCTCCTCAGAGATGAATCTAAATCTCTCCTGCACATCAATAAGAATATCCATTAAATCGGTGGAATTGTTATTGTGGCCGGCAATAATCGCGGTGATAGCGGCCGATTCTGATTTTATGGTTTTGGTATCCACCAGCCCTCTCCTTTATTGTCTTAATCTCAAGTGCTCTTTATATTAACTGACTGAGAAAAAATATTTTTTCTCAGTCAGTTAATATATGTCTAAAAGCATATCATACATAGATGATTAAAAACAAAGAAAAGAGCCTGCAACAAAGGGGGAATTGTACAAAAACGGCGGGATAAAAACGAAAAACGGCGGAGTCTCTATGCAACAGAGACTCCGCCGTTCTGGAGTAAAACAGGTTGTCTGGGACGATTTACATCATGCCGCCCATTCCACCCATGCCGCCCATACCACCAGGCATACCACCGCCAGGCATACCGGCACCGGCACCCTTATCTTCCTCGGGCTTATCGGCAATCATGCATTCAGTTGTCAGCATCATACCGGAGATGCTTGCCGCGTTTTGCAGCGCGGTTCTGGTAACCTTGGCAGGATCAATAACTCCGGCCTTGATCAGGTCTTCAAACTCCTCACTGGCGGCGTTAAAGCCATTGGCGCCATCCAGGGTCTTAACCTTCTCAACGATCACAGAGCCTTCACGGCCGGCGTTAGTAGCGATCTGCCGTACCGGCTCTTCCAGGGCCCGCAGAATGATCTTCTTGCCCAGGCTCTGGGACGGGCTTAGTTCCAAGGCCTCAAGAGACTTGAGACAACGGATATAAGCCACACCGCCGCCGGCGACAATTCCTTCTTCTACCGCAGCCCGTGTAGCATTCAAGGCATCTTCAACTCTGGCCTTTTTCTCCTTCATCTCTATCTCAGTGGCAGCGCCGACATTAATTACCGCAACCCCGCCAATCAATTTGGCCAGACGCTCCTGAAGCTTCTCACGATCGTAATCAGAGGTGGAGTCCTCAATCTGGACTCGAATCTGCTTAACCCGGCCGGCCAGTTTATCTTTATCACCGGCACCATCAATGATTGTGCTGTTGTCTTTATCTATGACAACGCGTTTGGCACTGCCAAGATCATTAATCGTAATATTCTCCAGTTTAATACCAAGATCCTCAGTAATTACCTGGCCGCCGGTGAGAATAGCGATATCCTCCAGCATGGCCTTACGACGATCACCAAAGCCAGGGGCCTTGATGGCGGCTATGTTCAGGGTACCGCGCAATTTGTTAACTACCAGAGTAGCCAGGGCCTCACCATCAACATCCTCAGCGATAATACACAGGGGCTTACCCATCTTGGCAACCTGCTCCAGAATGGGCAGCAGATCCTTCATGGAGCTGATTTTCTTCTCGTTGATGAGAATCAGGGGCTCTTCCATGTTAACTTCCATTTTGTCGGGATCGGTGACAAAATAGGGGGAGAGGTAACCACGGTCAAACTGCATGCCCTCAACAACATCAAGCGAGGTCTCCATGCTCTTGGCCTCTTCAACGGTAATAACGCCTTCCTTACCGACCTTGTCCATGGCCTCAGCGATAATATTACCGATGGTGTCATCATTATTAGCGGAGATGGTGCCGACCTGGGCAATTTCCTTCTGCTCCTTGGTGGGCTTGGCGATTTTACTCAGCTCATTAACAACCGCGGTGACACTCTTGTCGATACCACGCTTGATCTCCATGGGGTTATTACCGGCGGCTACCAGCTTGACACCTTCACGAAAAATGGCCTGGGCCAGCAGAGTGGCGGTGGTGGTACCGTCACCGGCAACATCACTTGTCTTG
>JAADIV010000091.1 GCA_013151175.1 Deltaproteobacteria bacterium
AGCATACCGATGGCCACCGCCTCACCCTTCTTCCCCCTGATACATGAACCTTCACATTGGAACTCATGGGGGCAGACACGTGAGCAGACGGCAGGCATGGTGCTAGTTTCACGAATAACCCAATAGGCGTCTTCTATCTTATCTTCCCTTAACAGACGAATAAATTCGGGGATATTATTATGGATGGGGCAACCTTCCCGACACTTGGGAACTTTACACTGCAGACAGCGCTCAGCCTCAAGCATAGCGGTCTTTTCAGCGAAATTTAAGGTAACCTCATCGAAATTTTTAACCCGTTGCTCAGGTGACAGTTCAACGGCCTTTTGTCTCGGAATAGCAAGTCTCTCTTTGGGTTTCATTTTATCTCCATAAAAATTGAGGCAGTTTTATCTAGACAGAATCCGCAAAGTTCTGTTAAAAGGTATGCGGATGAAATACAACTAAAATAGAGATCAGTCCACCGGCTGTTGGGCTGTGCATAGTTACCACTAAATTAACGAATGAAAGCAGAACTAATCAACCCCTTTTTAGTCGCAACCAAAAATGTTTTGGAAACCATGTGCCAGATTAAGGTTCAAGCCCAAAAGCCCAGACTAAAGGAAGATACTTACTCCTATGGAGATATTACCGGTATTATAGGGATGGCGTCAAAATCAATCCGTGGCTGCATGGTCTTGAGCTTTAGCGAAGGCTGTATTCTGCAAATTGTCGCCAATATGCTTTATGAGGATCCCAAACCGGCTATTACCGATGAAACAATTGACGCCGTTGGCGAGCTGACCAATATGATCAGCGGCGGCGCCAAGGCCATGCTATCCAAACTTAACCAGACATTCGACCTGTCAACGCCAACTCTGGTGGTCGGTAAGGGGGTGGAAATTTCTTACTATACCGATCTGCCTACCATCGTCATTCCATTTACCACTGAGTACGGTGACTTCGTTGTTGAGGCAAATCTCGGCCGTAAATAAGCGGCTACTTCGAGCCTGCTTTTAGACGCGCCAAAGCCCGATGCAAGGCTGTTTCCGCCCTGACGGTATCAATGTTGTCCTGTTGACGCTGCACCTCTGCCAGTCTTTTTTCTGCCCTGGCCTGAGCCCGCATAGCGCGGTCAACATCAATTTCTTCCCCCTGCTCCGCCGATTCGACCAGAAAGGTTATCTTGTTATTTGACACTTCACAGAAACCGCCGTTCACCATAACCGTGTGGCTCTGGTCATCATTGCGATAAACCAGGGTGCCAATTCTGATAGTGCTCAACAGCGGGGCGTGTCCTGCTAGAACCCCAAAATCACCATCGACACCGGGAGCAGTGACAATATCTACCATCTCACTGACCACCGGGCCGGTGGGAGTAACTATTTCAAGCTGAATTTTTTCCGCCATCAGTCTTCCTTAATTTGCTTTTTTGGCCTTTTCAACGGCTTCCTCTATGGAACCTACCATATAAAAGGCTGACTCTGGAAGGTCATCGTGCTTACCATCGAGAATTTCCTTAAAACTCCGAACGGTATCCTCCGCCTTAACAAACTTGCCGGACATACCGGTGAACACCTCGGCGACATGAAAGGGCTGCGAGAGAAAACGCTGGATTTTTCTGGCCCGGCTAACCGCAAGCTGATCTTCCTCAGAAAGTTCATCCATACCAAGAATAGCAATAATATCGGCTAGATCCTTGTACTTCTGCAAGGTAGTTTGCACCCGCCGCGCCACATCATAATGCTCCTCACCCAAGACATTGGGATCAAGAATACGGGAAGTGGAGTCCAGAGGATCAACCGCCGGATAGATGCCCAATTCAGCAATCTGGCGGGATAAAACAACCGTACCGTCCAAATGGGCAAAGGTTGTTGCCGGAGCCGGGTCAGTCAAGTCATCCGCCGGCACATAGACGCATTGCACCGCAGTAATTGACCCCTTGGTGGTTGAAGTAATCCGCTCCTGAAGCTCACCCAGATCCGTACCCAATGTCGGCTGATAACCAACCGCAGAGGGAATACGGCCGAGAAGAGCTGAAACCTCAGCGCCAGCCTGGGTAAAACGGAAAATATTATCAATAAATAACAAGACGTCCTGGCCCTCTTCATCACGAAAATACTCGGCAGCCGACAGACCGGTCAAAGCAACACGGGCACGGGCTCCGGGAGGTTCAGTCATCTGACCGTAAACCAGAGCGGCCTTTGGCAGAACACCAGACTCCTTCATTTCATTATAAAGGTCATTCCCTTCACGAGTACGCTCACCAACCCCGCAGAATACCGAAATACCACCATGATGCATGGCAATATTATTAACCATCTCCATCATGATAACGGTCTTACCGCAACCAGCGCCGCCGAAGAGTCCCATTTTGCCGCCGCGTGGAAATGGCACTAAAAGATCGATAACCTTAATCCCGGTTTCCAGAACATTGACCTCGGTATCCTGCTCGGTAAAGGCCGGGGCCGGTTTCAAGATAGAGGCAGACTTATCAGAATTAATTGGCCCAAGACCGTCAACCGGCCGGCCAACCACGTTCATAATCCGGCCCAGACAGGCCTCGCCAACCGGAATCGTGATTGGTGCGCCCGTATCCTTGCATTCCTGCCCACGGCTCAGGCCATCGGTCTGATCCATGGCGATGGTTCGCACGACATTATCGCCAAGATGCAGAGCCACCTCAATTACCAGATTATCTTTTTCATCATTGATACCGGCATTGGACAGCAATAACGCGTTGCCAATGGCCGGCAAATTGCCCGATTCAAATTCAATATCAACAACCGGGCCAATAACCTGAACTATTTTACCTTCCTGCACTGCTGTTTGCTCTGCACTCATTGGGCTCTAAGCCTCCTCATCTATCTTAGTCAATCCAGCTGGTAACTTAATACGATGTTCAAAACCAGCCACAATTATTGTTTTAGCGCCTTATTGCTAGATCCCTGTCACAAAAAACAGGCAAGCAAAGACTCCGGAAAATCCTTAAGTAACTATTCAGCAACGTCCCCTTTCTAAGGACAGGCGAATATAGTCCCCATGAGGGGTTAGCCTTTCAGGGCCTCAGCTCCACCAACAATGTCCATCAATTCGGATGTAATACTGCCTTGCCGGGCCTTATTATAAACCAGGGTTAAATCATGTACTATATCCCCGCAGGCCTTGGTGGCATTATCCATGGAAGTCATACGGGCCGCATGCTCACCGGCCCCGGCCTCTAGCATGGCGTGATAAACCATGACATTCAGATAAAGGGGTTGCAGCACCGTCATAATTTCATCGGAACCAGGCTCGTAGCTGTACGCCGTGGCAGACTCTTCGCCCTTCTCCCCTCCTGTCTCTGCCTCGACAACCGGCTGCACAGGCAAAAAAGACATAACCGCAGGCTTATGAACGGCAACACTGACAAATTGCGGATAGATAAGAAATACCTCATCAGCCTGACCATCCAGGAAATTATCAGCCACCTCCTGGGCAATCGTCCGGGCATTGTACATCTCGAATTTGGCCATAATATCGCTATAATTCTTCCGCACCAAACCGCCGTGCCGAAGCTTTGCATATCCTTTTTTGCCTACACAGACAACGCTGACCTCTTTACCTTCTTTCTGTTTCTCGGCAATCAGCTTTAGAGCCCTGGAAATAATGTGGGAGTTAAAACTGCCGCAGAGTCCACGGTCAGAGGTCACGACTATAAGCTCAACAGTCTTTACCTCACGGGCGTCCATGAGAGGAAACTGGCCGGACTGCATCCCCCCGGACAAATTCCCCATGGCAGCATTAAATTTCTCAGCGTAATCCCTGAAGCTCTCCATTTTTAACTGAGCGCCCCGCAGCTTGGAAGCCGCTACCATATTCATGGCGCTAGTTATCTGCGAGGTTTTTTTAACCCCGCCTATCTTTTGCTTAATGTCTTTAAGACTTGCCATAATGCTTTCCTTGGATGCTGACTAATTAATGCCTTTGGCGCTTTTAAACTCGGCGGTGAAGCTGATGATGACCTTTTTCATCTTCGCGTCAAGTTCGTCATCGATGGCCTGTTTCTCCCGCAAGTCGGCAAAAACACTTGGGTCTGTCCGTTCAATATAATCGTAGAGTTCTTTCTCGTAAGCGGCCAGAGAGTCAACAGGTAATTCATCCAGATGCCCTTTGGTACCCGCATAGAGAATAGCCACCTGTTTTTCCAGGGGCAGAGGCTGATACTGGGGCTGCTTCAATATCTCCACCAGGCGCTCGCCACGGGTCAACAGGGACTGGGTAGCGGCATCCAGATCTGAACCGAACTGGGCAAATGCCGCCAATTCGCGATACTGCGCCAGATCCAGACGCAGAGTACCGGCCACCTGCTTCATGGCCTTAGCCTGCGCGGCGCCGCCTACTCTGGACACCGACAGACCAACATTAATTGAAGGCCGAACCCCGGCAAAGAAGAGGTTAGGCTCCAGATAAACCTGACCATCGGTAATGGAAATAACATTAGTGGGAATATAGGCGGAAACATCACCGGCCTGGGTCTCGATAATCGGCAGAGCCGTTAATGAACCGGCGCCCAACTCATCACTGACCTTGGCAGCCCGCTCCAACAGCCGGGAATGGTTGAAGAAAATATCCCCCGGATATGCCTCACGTCCAGGCGGACGGCGGAGAAGCAGGGACAACTGCCGATAGGCAACTGCCTGCTTGGAGAGATCATCATAGATAATCAGGGCATGCTGAGCATTGTCACGAAAATACTCGCCCATGGCGCAGCCGGCATAGGCAGCAACGTACTGCAACGGAGCCGGATCAGAGGCACAAGCCGCCACCACGGTGGTGTATTTCATGGCGTCGTGTTTACGAAGCGTTTCAACAATCAGGGCCACAGTGGATTTTTTTTGGCCGATGGCAACATATATACAATGAACCCCTGTTTCCTTCTGGGCAATAATCGCATCA
>JAADIV010000216.1 GCA_013151175.1 Deltaproteobacteria bacterium
TTTACATCCTTTATCAGAGCAAATCCCTTCTCCTGCAAAGCCTGCCAACTGAGTCCCTCAGTTCGTAAATCATTATCCAGGCGTTCCAGGGCCGAATCAAAGGTAAACCCCTGCCCCCGCCCCAGGCGGGAAGTCAATTGTTTAACAATCCAGTATGGGCCGCGCGCCTCAAAACGCGGCTTGATAACGGCCTGCCTGATAGCTAGCCGCCGAGGCTGTAGTTCTCTGTTGCCAACAATCTCCGCCCGCTCCAGAAAACTTGCCTCAGGTAAAATTATATCGGCATACATGGCGGCTTCGCCGGGATAGACATCACAGCAAAAGATAAATGGAACCTTTTGCAAGGCGCTGATGGTACGGTACGGATTGGGATACGCCTGCAAGGGGTTCTGTCCCCATATGCCAATAAATTTAACCGCACCGGTCTGAACCTTGTTTATGATTGTCGAAGCAAAGCGCTCCGGCGCAGGAAACCTGGCGGCATTTATCTCGCCTGAAGATTCCGTCGGCCCGGCCCCCAGAACGGCACTAAGCATTGCTCCGGCCCGCAAACGCTGAACGTCATTGCCATACCAGGCGGAGTTATCACCCGGATAAAGGCATACAGCGGGCGCCAGACCGGCCATAACCTGAGCGCTGCTTTTTAACGCCGCCACCGGGATATCGGCAATTGCCGCCAAATCGGCCAGGCGATAATTGGCCAACAGACCTTTAAGCTCGGCCAGACCGATAAACCGGCTCTCCAGGCCATGGTTATAGAGGCCATTTTCGATAATATATTTGAGCCAGCCAAGCAGCAGAGCCGTATCGGTTCCAGGGCGGATCATTAAGTGATAATCTGCTCTGGCGGCGGCAGTGGAACGCCGGGGATCAACCACGATGAGCTTCGCCCCCCGCTCCAGGGCCTGATTAAACTTACGCATAACCGGGACTTGCATATTTTCGCCCAGATTGGCCCCCAATAGAACCACGCATTGAGCCTCGGTAAGGCCTACCGCCCCTTTTCCACCCCGGCCGCCATAGGTCAAATCATGGGACAGCTCACGATTAGCCCGGCAATACTCATAGAACGGGTCATTAAAATATCGGCAGCCAAGCTCAACAAAAAGATCTTTAATAAACGATGACGATGTGCCGCTGTGGAATAATGCCAGGCTGTCCGGGCCATCCTGCCGCAGGCGTTTATCCATCTGATTGAAGATGGTATCGATGGCCTCACCCCAGCCAATCCGCGCCCACTTGCCAAGTCCCCGCTTGCCAATCCGTTTCAGCGGAAATTTCAGGCGGTCAGGATCATCGGGCATAATCTCAGCCGCCGCCCCGCGCTGACATATCTGACCGGCGGTGAGAACATCATGGGGATTGCCGGTAATTTTTGCTATCTTACCGTCCCTGACGGTAACATCGATAAGACAACCTGCCCGGCACATTCCACAGACTGAATGCGTAGTGACGGGAGGTATATCATTGGCAGCCCCAGGATCAGCAAAAGAAGCCGCTTGGGCAAGACGATCCAGGGGCCAGAGCGCGGCGGCAAGGCTGGTATTTTTAAGAAATGTGCGGCGGCTTAGAGTCATGTTTATTTGTAACCATTCAGCGGGAATAAATAACATCCAGACGTATACTTCATATGCGGAAGTAATCGTTCTCTAGCGCTTCATATCAGCGAAAATAAATACACCCAGACAATAAAACTTCATATACGGAAGTAATCGTTCTCCAGTGCTCCATATTTGCGCGATCAGACTGACGAAGCGTATTCAGTTATACGTGAGTCAGCCTGATCGCGTGAAGATGGAGTGTTGGAGAACGATTACGTTTTTTTCATGAATTCTTCACGCAAAGCCTCACAGACATGATCGGGTACAAGACCGCTGATGTCGCCGCCGTGTCGGGCGGCATCCTTGATAATACTGGAGCTTATATATATCCACCGGAAGGCGGTCATCAGAAATACTGTTTCCACCTCACGCTCCAGGCGTCTGTTCATAAGGGCCATCTGAAATTCATAATCAAAATCTGACACGGCGCGCAAGCCCCTGACAATGGCCTTGGCCCCCCTGCGGTAGGCAAAATCAACGATCAATCCTTCAACCGCCTCCACCCCAACCCTATGCTCATTGGCGCCGAAGGAATCCCTGATCATTTCCAGACGCTTATCCAGACTGAAGACCGGTTCCTTGCCGGGGTTTATGGCAACGGCAATGATTACCCGGTCAAAAATTTCCAGAGCCCGGTTAATAATATCCAGGTGCCCCATGGTGATGGGATCAAAGGTGCCGGGATAGACAGCCACCTTTTCATCGGTCTGTTCCGCTATAAAGGGTTCGTAATCTGTCATGGATACACGTCTCCCATTATAATTATGTGAGAGAGGCTGGTTTAAAACCAGCCCCTACGACTCAGCCTTCTGATACCTGTAAAACCAGAAACCGGTATCTCCGTAACGCCGCCGGTCAAAGAGTTTTAATTTTGCCAGGGACTCCGGCAGAGTCTCGGAGCTGGCATCTTCACAAACAACAACAGTATCCGGGCCGATTATATCATAGTCAGGCAACTCCGCTAGCAAACTATGACAAATTTTTTGCCGGTAAGGCGGATCAAGAAAGAGCAGGTCGTAGAACCCGCCCAGTTCATCTCTGCCAGACAAAAAAAAACGGTCTTTCAGGAGATCATGCCTGATAACATGAGTTCTAGCCGAAAAACCGCATAGGGCAATATTCTTCCTGATAAGATCAAGGGCGAAAGAAGCTTTTTCCACCAGCACCGCCTCAAGAGCCCCACGGCTTAGAGCCTCAAGGGCCAGAGCCCCCGTACCGGCGAAAAGATCCAACACCCTGGCCCCGGTGACACCGGCAGGGCCAAGAATATCAAAAAGCGCCTCTCTAGCCCGGTCGGTGGTGGGGCGTATCTTCTGAGCGTTTCGGCCCCGGCCAGGCGGGTGAAGGCGCCGCCCCTTGGATGTCCCGGCGATAATTCTCAAATTACAAATACCCGGAGATAAGAACTTCCGCGATCTGTACCGCGTTCAGGGCCGCGCCCTTCAATATGTTATCGGCGACAACCCAAAGATTTATACCATTGGCAATAGACTCATCTTCCCTGATCCGCCCGACCATGGTCGCAAACTCCCCTTCACAATCCAGGGCCAGCGGGTAGCACAAATTATCCACATCATCAACCAACCTGGCGCCCGGCGCCGTTTTAATCAGTTCTTTGACCTCAGCGGCGCTGATCTTTTTATCGGTTTCAATATTAACCGATTCGGAGTGGCCGAAAAATACCGGCACCCGCACCGCAGTGGCGGTAACAGCAATATTATCATCCTCAAAAATTTTATGGGTTTCATTGACCATCTTCATCTCTTCCTTGGTATAGCCATTATCAAGAAAGGTATCAATGTGAGGCAGACAGTTAAAGGCGATCTGATGGGGATATACCGAGTGCTGCACAGGTTTGCCGGCCGCCCAATCCCGCACCTGCCCCTGTAATTCAGCAATGGCCTTGGCGCCGGAACCGGAAACCGCCTGATAGGTAGAGACAACGATTCTTTTAATCCCGGCCTTGTCATAAATAGGCTTTAAAGCCACCATCATTTGGATGGTGGAACAATTGGGATTGGCAATAATACCCCGTTTTTTGTAACGGCCAATGGCATGGGGATTGACCTCCGGCACCACCAACGGAATTTCCGGATCCATGCGAAAAGCGCTGGAGTTATCGACCACCACCGCGCCGGCCGCCACCGCCGCTGGCGTAAACTCCAGAGAACGGGCGGCCCCGGCAGAGAACAGGGCTACATCCACCCCGGCAAAGGAGTCCCTGGTCATCTCCTGCACGGTGTACTCCCTATCGTGAAAAGACAATTTTTTGCCGGCTGATCTTGATGAAGCCAATAATATCAAATTATTTACCGGAAAATCACGCCGAGCCAAGGTCTCAATCATCGCCCCGCCAACTGCGCCGGTGGCACCCGCCACCGCAATATTAAATTTTCTTTTTGTCATTATATTCTGTTTATCTTTAATAATTCAATGGTGTTCAGTTAGAGTTTCGCATTCAGCCTGTATGGTTTTAGGGCAAATGCCAATCATTTTTTCTGCAAATACTCCAGACGATTCAAACCATTTAGATAGGCCTTGGCTGCGGCCGTAACAATATCCGGATCGGCGCCCTTGCCCAGAACTACCACACCGTTATCCTCTATCCGCACCATCACCTCTCCCTGAGCGTCCGTGCCGCCGGTTATAGAGCTAACGGCAAAATAAAGGAGCTCACTGCCTGTTTTGGTGAGCTTGGCTATGGCCCGGAAGGTGGCATCAATCGGCCCAACACCAATGGCACAGCCGGTCAGTTCCTCATCATTAACCCGCATACGCACTGACGAGGTGGGCAAGGTCTTGCTGCCGCTCATGGCGCCAAGGGACAATAACTCATATGTATTGGGTATTCTGAGCACCTCATCCATCAAAATGGCTTCAAGATCCTCATCAAACATCTCTTTTTTGACATCGGCCACAGCCTTAAAACGATTGAAAACCCGCTCCAACTCATCGTCATTAAGTTTATAGCCCATAACCGCAATTTTATCGTACAAGGCATGACGGCCGGAGTGTTTTCCCAACACCAGGGAGTTCTGATTCAGGCCGACATCACGAGGATTCATAATCTCATAGGTTGTCCTTTCCTTCAAGACCCCATCTTGATGAATCCCAGCCTCGTGGGCAAAGGCGTTAGCCCCGACAACGGCCTTATTGGGCTGCACCAGCATACCAGTTATGGTGCTCACCATACGGCTGGTAGCGGTTATATGCTCGGTCACCACATCGGTTGCGGTCTTCAGCAAATCCGCGCGGGTGCGAAGAGCCATAACAACCTCTTCCATTGCCGTATTACC
>JAADIV010000182.1 GCA_013151175.1 Deltaproteobacteria bacterium
CAGGAAACAGGCATTATTAGGAAAATTCGATTAAATTATAGCCGCGTTTACTGAGCAGGGCGGCTGCAACCCCCATGGGATGCAAACCGCAGCTTGGGCTCCCGGCCCTTAGAAACACCGCTTCAACGGTCAATTGCTCCGCAAGGCGAGCTACCTCTTCCGCGCCTAGAATGAAATTTGTGGTTACATCACTGCCTGCGCGCGTTATAACTCTACCGCGCCCCGCCAGGACATCATGGCCGTTGCCGCCCTGTAAATCAGCCGCGATCCGCGGGGTGGGCAGGCCGCCTAGTTGTTCAGGACAAAAAGGCATCCACCACTTTCCGGTTAAAGCCGCGAGACAATCGGCACATTGTTTGCTCTGGCCGTCATAACGGGTTTTTAGGCCTAATAGACAGGCACTGACGAGTATCATTACGTTGACTCAAGCACTGAACATGAGAATTAAATTTCAAAAATACAGAATAATTATCAACACCGGTCTGTTGCTCTGTCTGGCCCTGGTAATTTGGGTGTATTTCGCCCCTTATGGCGCCAAAAATTATCTGTCTTTAAGGCAAGAGTTGACCAACGTGTCATCAGAGGTGGATAATCTACGGCAACAGAACCTGGCATTGCGGGCAGAGATTAATGAGATCAAACATGATCCAAACTATCTGAAAAAAATTGCCCGGCAAAATTATAATCTGTTAAAGAAAAATGAAATGATCTTTGACTTTTCCAAGAAAAAGAAAAGAAAATAGTCATAGTCGGGTGTATCCCCAAAAGGACACGTTATAAATCGCGAATATTCCAACCCTTGAAAAAACGCGTGACCTCTGCAACCGGCAGCGGTTTACTGATCAGGTACCCCTGAATAATATCACAGCCCAAATCATGCAGGTAGGTCAAATGCCTTTTTTCTTCAACCCCCTCGGCCACGACCTCTAAATTGAGATTATGGGCCAGGGCGACAACAGCCTTGACAATCAGGGCGTCATCCTTGCTAGTTAACAGATCTATAACGAATGATCGGTCTATTTTAAGTTCGTTAACTGGGAATTGTTTCAGATAGTTCAGAGATGAATAGCCGGTGCCAAAATCATCTATGGAGAGACGACTGCCAAAACCTCGTAATTGTTCCAGGAGTTTGATACTGCCCGCCACGTTGTC
The DNA here is from genome assembly GCA_013151175.1 of Deltaproteobacteria bacterium. Taxonomy (GTDB): domain Bacteria; phylum Desulfobacterota; class Desulfobulbia; order Desulfobulbales; family VMSU01; genus JAADIV01. Next base: position 1,153 of record JAADIV010000182.1, read on the forward strand.
CATCAGCATACTTTCGGTTATTTCAAATTCAATCAGGGTCGGATTGGCGCCGGTATCTGCTAGTGTCTGCCTAGTGAATGAGATGAAAGAAACATCCTTAAGCTGCTCGGCGGATAAATTGATGGCTATGGTTATGTTGTAGCCCGCGTCTTCCCACTCTTTGCACTGCCGGCAGGCCGCCATCATCACCCATTCACCGATTGAGACAATCTGGCCGGTTTCTTCGGCAATCGGAATAAATTCTATCGGCGAAACAAGGCCTAGCTCAGGGTGCTGCCAGCGAATCAGGGCCTCAACCCCATTTACCGAACCGCCGGCAAGTTCCACCTGCGGTTGGTAAAGCAGAAAAAATTCGTTATTGTCTAGCGCCTTGCGCAGACTTGTTTCCATGGCAAAACGGGTAAAGGCTCTGGTATTTAAATCGGCGGTATAAAACTGGTAGGAGTTCTTGCCCAATTCCTTGGCGCGGGATAGGGCCGAATCAACACATTTAACAAGCTTGCCAACGGTATCACCATCATCTGGGAAAACGCTTATTCCCACGCGGCAGTTTAAAAATATCTCGTGATCTTTGTATTTTATTGCCCGGGTCAATGCCTCAATGATGCGGCGTGCCACAATGGCTGCATCCGCTGTTTTTTTGAGTCCTTCAACAACGACACCGAATTCATCCGCGCCAAAACGAGCGGTAATCTCATGGCTGCTGATATTGCCGGCCACATCCGAGCTGCGCAGAGAGCCGATGATTCTTTGTGAAACCAGTTTTAATATATCATCCCCCGCACTGCGGCCAAATCTATCATTAATCAGCCGGAAATTATCTATATCCACATACAGAATAGACAAAGAAAGGCCCTCGCGCTTGGCCATTATTATCGCCTTCTCAAGGTGTTCCGTAAAGAGAATCCGATTGGGCAAGCCGGTCAAGCGGTCATAATAGGCCAGAAATTTGATCTTTTCCTCAGTCAGCCGCTCATTGGTTATATCCTGGCAGGTAAAGATAATCTTACGGGGCCGGCCGGCCTCCAGCAGCATATAGCCTTCCTGATGGACTACCAACGCGTCTCCATCGGCCTTTTGAATACTGTGTTCGAAACTAAACTTGTTTTTTCCCTGTAGAGCCCGGTCGATGATCTTTCTTATCTCATTTTGTTCATCCGGGGGAATCAGGGCAATGAAATCAGCAAATGAAACCGGGGCATCTGCTAGCGCAATACCGCACATATCACAGGCATCACAGCCCCAGACCAATTGATCAGTTTGGATATTCCATTCCCAATTAACGAATTTGGTTATTTCACGGGCGGAAGCAAGTTTGATCATATTCATTCGTAGATCGGTTGCTGCGGTATTGGCCCTAAGAATATACCTTATACGATGATTAAGGATCATTAAATTAATGGGTTTGACGACAAAATCAGTGGCTCCGGCTTCAAAGGCTTGATTTACTGATTCGTAATCATCCTGGCCGGTAATCATGATGATTGGCACTAGCTCACCGCCAGGGCTTTCCCTGATTGCCCTGCAGGTCTCATAGCCATCCATTACCGGCATCACAACGTCCAGGAGCACCACATCGGGATGAAACTTCAAAAAATTATTGAACCCCGCCTCGCCGTTTTCAGCCTCCACTAATGAGAAACCGCCAATTTTAGAGAGTCCCGTAGATAAAATACTTCTGACGCTACTATCGTCATCGATAATCAGAACCAGGGTATTACGGATATCCGATTGAACCAAGAAAATTTCCTCCAGGGTAAATGAAACATACACATATGGAACATATGCTCCCATCATATGCAGGAAATCAATCATCGGGCAAGTAAAATGGTAAAAAAGAATAATTTTTTGTTTGAATGCTATAAGCAGAGGAAGGAAATTGTTGACGGCCTCGCTATATATAGGTCAAATAGTATTCAAATAAAGAAATTTGATACCGCGCACGAAGCTGATAGTTTTTTATAACACCACAAACAATCTATGATAGAATCAGATACGAATCTAAGTTGTTTGATCTGTGAAGGCTATGCCGAAATCACCGGTCGTTGATATAATGCCAGTGTAGTCTGCCTGATGTGCGGGCATGAATACAGCATCGGCTTATATCGGGATGAAATAGCGTTGGCGGAAAGACACGTCTGCGCGGCTTGTACCTCTGTGGGAGTATGTCATGAAGATGCCTTTTAGCCATAAAAACTGGGGCTCACTGAATGAGCTTCTATATAATCCACTCAGCCTGACCGGATTCGCGTTGGTGGTGCTGTCTGCGTCACTGTATATTGTAGCCACATTTTTCAGCAGTGTATCAGGTAGTCACGGAGGCGCTTATTCCGGCCTCATCACCTTTATCATTATGCCGCCGCTGCTCATATTGGGATTATTCCTTATCCCAATCGGCATCCTGTGGCGAAAAAGGTCTCTACACCGGTTGGGACTGGAAAAATCCCGTTTTTTCATCATTGATTTCAATATTCCCAGGCATCGGCAGCTTTTTCTGATATTTACGACTATTGTTCTCTTTGTCTTGATATTAATTTCTAACATGAGTTGGCAAGCGTATCATTTCAGCGAATCGGTAAAGTTCTGCAGTTCCTGTCATACCGTCATGCATCCGGAGACGGTTACTCATAAATTGTCTCCTCACGCAAAGGTTACATGCGCCGCGTGCCACGTGGGGCCGGGTGCCGGTTGGTATATGCGCTCAAAACTTGCGGGCCTGCGTCAGGTCTATGCTGTCATAACCAACAGCTACCCAAGGCCGATTACGACACCAATTCACAATTTGCGGCCAGCCAGAGACATCTGTGAACAGTGCCATTGGCCCCAATATTTTATTGATGACAAGATAATTACCCATGATTACTATCAGCGCAATGATGAGAACACCCACGGGTCGGTGACGTTACAGATGCATGTGCGGGGTAACTCCGGATATGGCAGACCAACCGGCATTCATTGGCATATTGAGAATATTGTTGAATTTGCCGCCGTAGATCCCAAACAGGAAGATGTGCCGTGGGTAAAGGTCATTTACCGCGATGGGAGAGAGAAAATATTCGTGGCAAGCGATGATCCCATCAGCAAAAAGAAGCTGGCCATGTTGAAGATAAAAAAAATGGATTGTATTACCTGCCATAATCGTCCATCGCACATTTTCAGGTCTCCCGAAGAGATCATGAACCTGTTGCTGACGGTTGGGCGGGTGAGCCCTAAACTTACTGATATTCGAGCTATAGGGGCCGATGCGCTGGCTAGTGACTATAAGACCGATGCCGGGGCAGACCGGGGGATTGCCAAGGCAATCCGCAATGGCTGTTCCAATTCAGATCCCCAAGAGGTGGCCAAGGCGATTTCGGCAATTAAGAAGGCCTATCATCAGAACTTCTTTCCGAAGATGAAGGTACGATGGGATGTTCATCCCTCAAATATCGGTCATTGGCGAAGTAAGGGCTGTTTCCGCTGTCATGACGGTAAACATGTGAGTAAAAATGGTGAGATTATTCCGAGAAGATGCAATCTTTGCCATACAATATTGAGTCAGAAAAGCAAGGACGGCCTGCGGTTCAATATCAACGGTGTGCCTTTTATTCACCCGGTTGATATTGACGGGGAGTGGAAAACCACAAACTGCAGCCAATGTCATAAGGGGGAATAAATCAGCCCCCAAAGCAACTCCTCCCCTCCTCCCAGACGATAAGAGGAGGGGAGCGCGCGAGGAATTGCTCTAAAAGCGGCAGTCCAT
>JAADIV010000069.1 GCA_013151175.1 Deltaproteobacteria bacterium
CCCCCATAATTATAGACTTGATCAAATCGGATTTTCCCACGACGCCGACCAGCTTGCCATTCGTGACCACCGGCAGGGTATGCACATGTTTTTCCGCCATAAGGGTAGCCATTTCATTAAGCGGCGTATCTTCACTGACGGTCACGGAATGTTTAGAAAAAATATCCCGCACTGTGCGGCCCGCCATTTTTTTAAACTCCTGATCCATTTTATTGGGATTGCCAAGAACGAATACAGCGTCAAGAATATTAATTACCGTGGGAATATGGAGATTTTTGCTCTGATCAATGAGATCACTCTCGGTCACCACCCCCAGTAAATTACCATCCTCCATAACCGGCGCACCGCCGATCTTGTGTGCAAAAAACAAGGCCGCCAATTTCTCCACCGGCATGTCCGGCGGCACGGAAATCACATCCGTTGTCATAATTTCTTTCGCGGTTAACATAGATTTCTCCTTTAATAGTCTGTAATGTCCGACTAAGGACGTTGATATCAAAAACTTACGGCGCCAAAGGGGCCTTATTTTTCTTGCTTTATGCTGAGAGACAGAATATTTGTCAGGTTTATTTACTGCCGTCAAGCATATCTTTATTAATAAACGAACAAAAACGGTGAAACTTCAGCATTATAACAATGAAAGCCAAAAATATCTTTGCCGAAATTCCAGCTGATTTAAAAACAGAATTCATAGAGACTATCTGCGCCAATCAAAAAATCAGAATCGAAAGAATAGTCTCTAAGGGGCATAAATCAGCCCCGGATTTCTGGTATGACCAGCAAGACAATGAGTGGGTTATCGTCCTGAAAGGGGAGGCGGAGATAGAATTTGAATCCGGCCGCAGACTCCATCTTACCGCCGGATCATACCTTAACATTCCGGCCCATGAGCGGCACAGGGTCTTATGGACCGGAGAGGGTGAGACCGTTTGGCTAACAATGCGTTATTAGTAACAGCGTTATTATTTCGAAACAATTTCTGCAAGCAGGAAGTCACGAAGTCCTGTTCTGGACAATCCACCCCTTGCGATACATAGATTTTCCCAAACCACATTGGTGACAGGTATTGAGGAAATGATATTGATGAGGCCACGGTTTGGATAGATATGCCCCCCTTTGTTCCTTTAAGAACCTTCTCCACTGAACTCTATATGCTGAGAAGTTCTACAACCGTAATTCACGGTAATCATCTTTTTCCGGTTTATATGACTCAGATCATACCACGTTGTGCATTCTGGCGATATATTGTCGACAATGCCGGGAAGGCCGTGGTTGGACGATATCCCTATACAATATTGCGCGTAACTATTCAGCGTGATGTCTAAAAGTAACAATAACCACCGGAGTGTAACTATATTTTCTATTCCATAACCGGAGGCCATTATGACCGAAAATCTCCTATCTTTCCTGCAAACTCTTGTTTCTCCGGAAAACATCCATGTCCAGCGGGGCGACTTTATCTTCCAGCCTGGTGATCCGGCCTCCTTCCTCTACGCCGTTGAACAGGGCCAAATCCGAATGATTCGTTTCAATGAGGCCGGCAGCGAGACTGTCCTCTATCGGGCGGGAGCTGGAGAGACCTTTGCCGAAGCCGCCCTATTTGTCGATTTCTTCCACTGTACTGTGATTGCCGAAGAGGACTGCAAGCTGCTGGCCTTCCCCAAAAAGGCGATCCTCACGGCCATGGACAAGGATACAAGACTGCTCCGCCAATACAGCATGCTTTTGAGCCGCGAGGTGCGGGAGCTCAGAAGCATGATAGAGGTTCGTTCCATAGGCGCCGCTGACGCCCGCTTGCTGCATTACTTCCGGCTCCATGCCGACGACAATGGCCGGGTGCTTGTATCCCCGTCGCTCATGGATCTGGCGGGCCAGCTGGGCATGGCCCATGAGACCTTGTACCGCAATCTGAAGAAACTGGAAAATAACGGGGCCATCCGCCGAAAGGGCCTGGAAATTATATTGCTTTAAGAGACTGCAAAGGGAATTATCAATTAAAAATAAGAGGGACAAAGAATGAAGAAGAGCACAGGAAGTTTGTTAATGGTATGTCTTTTAGCCCTGATGGCCGGCTGTATGCCGCGGGTAACGCCATCATCCTCACGGTACGCCTATGTGACGAATGAAAAGGACAATAACCTGCTGGTGGTCGATCTCAATACCGAAAAGGTCATCAAGACCCTGCCCACGGGCAGGATTCCCCACGCCCTGGTCTTTACCCCGGCGGGGAAGGGGTATGTCAATAATCGCGGGGAGCATTCCCTGACCGTTATTGACGGCAATAACCTCACCGTCCTCAAGAAAATTCCCCTTCCCGCGACTTCCATGCAGATAGCCTTATCTCCCGACGGCAAGACGCTGGCGGTGGGCTATAAAGACGCCCTGCTCATTACCCTGATTGATACCGCCACCGACCGCATCCTGGGCTCAGTGCCCATAGGCCGGGACAAAAACAGCAAAAAACCAATACGCATTATGCACCCCTTCTGGTCAAAGGATGGCCGCTTTGTCTATGCCGGTGACAATCTCAACAAGACAGTGGTGAAGATTGACGCCGCCAGGCAGAAAATCACGGCAACAATCCCGCTTAAGGCCACGGTACATCATTTTATTACCGCCCCCGACGGGACGATCTATATCTGCGAAGTCAGGGACAACAGGGGGCGGCTCGGGGTAGCTGTTCTTGACGGCACAACCGACCGGATCATCAAGAGGATTAAAATTCCCATGCCCCCCGGCGAAACGGCCAGGGGCCATCACGGCAAATTTACACCGGATGGTAAATTTTTCTATTTCTGCAATGAAGGAGGCCGCACCCTGGCCATCATTGACACCGCCACCTTACAGCTCGTCAAGACTATACAGGTTGGCAAGGGAGCGGGGCACACCTATTTCAGCCGGGACGGCAAAAGGGCCTTTATCGTCTGTCATCACGATAATATTGTGAGCGTAATCGACACCGCAAGCCAGCGGCTGATTAAGAACGTCAGCGTGGGCACGGGCAAAAAAGAGGGGCACTCCGGTTATATCGGCGATGATGGTTCATTTTATATGCTGAACGCCGCCGACGGCATGATCTGCCGCATCAACGGCAGGACGCTGGCCCTGCAATCCCGAATCAAGGTTGGGAGAAACCCGATGATTATGGTGGTTCGAATATTACCCAGGCGCTGATACCGTTGACCGGCTGTTTGTTACATAAATTAAAGGAATAACCCCATGTATTTTTTGTATATTCTGCTTTTCATCGCCCTGTCTGTTTCGTTCATTGCCGACCGTAACAAGACATACAGGGCCATAAAAATCGCCTGGAAAAAATTCCGGAAAATTCTGCCGGCCTTTGCGGCCATGCTGGTTCTGGTATCTATCATCCTTACCAGGCGCGGTTATGTGATCAGGGAAGGCGAATAGGGACTTCTCCGGTCGATATGCCAATTCCCCATGATAAACAACTTATGGAAGCGACGGCCCGGGGAGATCTTGAGGCCTTTGGCGAAATAGTTCTCCGCCATCAGCGTTTTGTATGGGGGATCGCCTATCGATTCTTTGGCGACAAGTCGGCGGCTGAAGATCTTGCCCAGGAGACATTCATTCGGATCTTACAGGCGGCACCCCGTTATAAACCCTCTGCTGATTTTCGGGCCTATTTGTATCGAATCGTCAGCAGACTTTGCATAGACAAGGCCAGGGTGAAACGTCCAATCCTCATGGACACTCTTCCCGAGATGGTTGACGATTCCCCCACCCCAGCGGCAGTTCTTCTCGCCCGGGAGCGGGAGACCACCATACGCCAGGCCCTTGATAATCTTCCGCCAAGACAACGGCTGGCCGTTATTCTCAAGTACTATGAGGGCTTGCCTTATGCCGATATAGCCCAGACCCTGGGGATAACAGTCAAGGCCGTGGAACGGCTGCTCGGCCGCGCCAGGGCGGCTCTCAGAAGTGCCTTACGCCGCCAGGAGATATAACTATCTCATAACAATTATCCAGGGTATGGAAACTCTGCCAATATTCCGGTTATTTGGTAACTATTCAGCGAATGCCCAAAATGGACAATAACCACTGGATGTAACTTTCAGATGTGCCCCATATTTGTTCATTTAGAGATTCGAAGCGTACTTTCGTACTCGAGAAGCTCTAAATGGGCAAAGATGGGGCGCAGCTGAATAGTTACGTTATTTGTAGGCTTTGCCACGATGCTCCGCGACTGTCATAAAAACAATTTTCTGGTCTTTATCAAGTTCATAGAAAAACCGATAGCTGCCAATTCTGTATCTCCACGTTGGCGGGTGCCAGTCACGGAGCTTTTTTATATTATTACCCAGCTCCGGAGAGATTTTGAGTTGGGGATAAACATATTCTCTAAGTTTTTTAATTATCTTCTTTCTTTGGCCGCCAAAATCCTGTTTAAGGGATTTTGTAAAATTATCAGTTTCAAATATCCGATACATCGACAAAAGCCCCTTTCATCTGTTTTGCATCATTGGAGCCATTTTGCAAAGCTGTAACAAGCCTGGGATTGCCAAGAATTTCATCCATCTCAATTTGATCAGCAAAAAGATCATCTTCAAGTTTTTTCTGGGCGAGATAATTAATTAAATTTGAGATTGGTCTTTTAACAGCTTTAGCCGCATGCGAGTAAAGATCATATTCTTCGTCTGATAATCTTAATGTAATTGTTTTAGCCATAACACCCTCCACATTGTATTCTTTTTTATTCATAATAATTCATTTAGAATAAATTATCAACATTTACAGGATGATCTGCCTGGAAAATAAAGAGGTAGCGTAACTATTCAGCAGCACCCCATCTTCGTCCATTCGGGACTTCTCGAATACCAAAGTATGCTTCGAAGTCCCGAATGAACGAACCTGGAG
>JAADIV010000054.1 GCA_013151175.1 Deltaproteobacteria bacterium
GGTGCCGGGATTCAAATTACTGAAGGTGTGCCAATCAGGCAGGGAAAGATCAGGCAGCCAGTCACGCCACGTCCGACGGGGCGGATTACCCGATTTTATAGCGGCAATAATCTCTTTGGCTTTACCTGCCACAGATGATTCAGGATATTTTTTAATCAGATACTTATAGCGGCCCACAGCCTCTGTGAGTTCATCAGTACGGACGTAAAAGTTTGCCACATAGAACTCATGGTTGGCCAGAAAATTCAAGGCGGCCAGACGGCGCGATTTGGCCTCAACAATATAAGGAGACTGCGGATATTCTTTAATCAGTTTGGCGAATGTGGTTATGGCGCTTTTTGCCGACCCAGGATCTCGATCAATTGTGCCTATTTGCTTGTAGTATGAGATGCCAATCTGAAAAATAACGTACGGTATCGCCTCATTTGTGGGGTGATTACTGGCGAAATCGTTGTAGAGGGCAATGGCTTCCGGGTAACGCTGCAGATAGTATTCACAGTCCGCTGATTTCAGCTCGGCCAATAACCCGGCCTTGCTGAAGGGGAATCGATCTCTTATATCGTTGAATTTTTTCAAGGCGGCATCATATTCACCGCGATTGAAATTGTCCATGGCATCCAAGGCCAACGCCTTCGGGGTAGTCGGGGTTGCATGGCCGCTGCTTAGCCCCAAAGACTGCATGGTGCTGTTATAGGCGGCGCAGCCGCTAAAAAGAGGCAGGCAGGCTAGGAGCAGAAAAATTGGCAAGGGCCGGAGTATTTTGAATATCATAAAAGTTTATTTTTGAATTTATTGATTTAGCGGCATGTGCATTTGCGGTGCTGCGTGACGGCTTGCGTATTATTGTGCAGGTGTTCCAAATACATCTCGGCTGCTTTTTCAGCCACTGCCCCGTCACCGGCGGCCGAAATCACCTGCCGGATTGAGTCGGCCCGGATATCACCAATGGCCATAACGCCGGGAATATTACTCTGCATCATACAATTTGTAACCACGAAGCCGTCCCGCATCTCTAATTGTGTGCCGGTAAGTGTCTCGTTATTGGGAGTCACGCCAATCAGAATGAATACCCCCTGAAAGGGCCTGGACTCTTCCTGGCCATCCTGATACCTCAGGCGCAGGCCACCAACCTCTTTTTGCCCATCAATACCGATTACCTCAGCATCGCAAATAAAATCAACCCGTTTATGCCTAAAGGCGGTCTCCTGGATAATAGGGGTGGCCCGCAATTCATCGCGCCGGTGGATTATGGTGACCTTTTTGGCGAATTTGGTCAGATAAACGGCCTCTTGAACTGCAGTATCACCGCCGCCAACTACCGCGACCCGCATATTACGATAGAACGGGCCGTCGCATGTGGCACAATAAGAGACCCCTTTGCCGGCAAACTCTTCTTCACCTGGAACATTCAGCTTGTTGGGACGCGCGCCGGTGGCGATAATCACGGCTCTGGCTTTTAAAGTCTTGCCGTCAGCCATTAAAACACTCTTGACTTCTCCATACAGGTTCATGGAAGCGACCTGACCCAATATCTGCGGCAAATCAAAGCGGTTGGCTTGAGCAGACATTTTATCAGCCAGGGCAAATCCTGAAACACCCTGGGGAAATCCTGGGTAATTTTCAATCCAGTCGGTGAGTAAAACCTGACCGCCGACAGCGGCCTTATCAACAAGCAGAACATCCAGACTGGCGCGGGCGGCATAGAGTCCGGCGGTCAATCCCCCCGGGCCGCCGCCCACAATGATGAGCTGGTATATCCTGTCTGCCACTTTTGGCTCAGGCCTTTTCTAGCATGGTTACTAATTGTGTCTTGCCAACCGCTCCGGTAACCTGATCCAGAATTTCACCATCCTTGAAGAGAATCAGGGTCGGGATGGCCCTTATTCCATATTTGCCGGGAGTGGCCGGACTTTCATCGACATTCATCTTGGCAATTTTTACCTTGCCGGCAAAGTCATCAGCCAGTTCAGCGACCACCGGGCCAATGGCCTTGCACGGCCCGCACCATGGAGCCCAAAAGTCAACCAGGCAGGGCTGGCCGGATTTCAAAACCTCTGCCTCAAAATCTACATCCGTTATATGTTTTACATTATCATCTGCCATGATGGTCTCCATAGAAAATTATTCAATAATAGTAATTAGTTGCAACTTAACAAAAGAAGCGGCCAATGAATACATCAAGGCATTATACTAGATTGTAATTCTGCCGCAATAAATAGAAGGGTAATCGGCCTGCCAAAATTATTTTTTTCTGTAGGGATTGATGGTCAATACCGGACACGGAGAATTTTTAACTACCTGCTCGGCCACACTGCCGAATAAGATACGTTCAAGTCCCTTATAACCGTGAGTTCCCATGACAATCATGCCGGCCTTAATCTCATCGGCGTATTTAATAATCTCTTCAACAACATCACCCATACCGATATAACTGTCGCAGGCGTCAACCTGCCCCAGATTATCCTCGATAAAATTGGCCATCTTTTTCTTGGCGCCGGCATAGATTTCATTTTGGAACTGATCAATGGGGATATGGGGAACGAAAAAACCGGAATAATCCTCAAAACTCTGGACAATGAAGATAGCGGTTAGTTTAGCATTAAAATTTTGGGCTACATCAACCGAATCCTTTAATATTTTTGCAGAATTTTTTGAAAAATCAACCGGCACCAAAATTGTTTTAACATTCTTCAGCATATTTTTCCCCTTATTGTTTGTTGAGAAACGCTCTTCTTATATTTACCACATGAATCTTATAACTTTATTTTCCTGGTTGTCAAGCATGGATGCGGGTGTGGGGATAGATGAAAGACACAAGAACCGTTAGCGTCCAGAGAAAGGGGAGGGGAAACAAATATTCGGGGTGAGTAAGGCGCGGGCGCTGATTTCTGAAGATCTAGCCTAGAAGGTCTCGCTTAAAAGCTCATATTCAATTGATGCCTGACGACATAAGAATGGCCCTGGTCCTGCGATAGACCAACGCCGCTCTTTTTGAAGATATCGCCGCCGTCCCGATAGCCAAAATTTACGCTATAGACCAGATTATCCTTAAACTTGTAGGTGCCGCCAAGATTAAGCTGCCAATTTGTTTTCCTGGTTGTCGTATCAAACTCGTTTACTCTGGATATTCGCGAGGATTTGGCCACCAGAAAAGCGCCGTTAATCTGCAAATTGGGGCTCAGGTCATAGCCGCCATGAATCGCAATCCCCTCGGTTTTGGCGTGCATTCCGGGAAGCATATTCAGGGACGTATATGAATCAAGATATTCGCAGGGAAGAATAAATACCGGCTGCAGGCCAAGATCGGCTCTGGGTGAGGATTTATACCAACTGGAGAATGAATCTCCACGTAGGGCATTACCACGCATAAAGGTAACCCCGCCGCTGATATTTCCGGCAGTCAAAGCGGTATCCACCTTGATGCCGGCGGTTGGCGCGAGCGAATTTCTTCCCGCCGGCAAAGGGGCGGTAATTCCAAGTGAAAGCGGGGGGACATTCGCCCGCACCGGTTGGACGGTCAGGGAAAAATGCAAAGGAGCACCCCCGGCAACGGCGGGAGCCGCCACCGCGCTAGCGGCCGCCAGAAGAGCGGCCAATAATATAAGTAATCCGGTTAGTGTCTTCATTACCAACTTTAAAAGAGACAAAAAAATCAATAAATTTAATTTACTTTCCACCAGTATGATAATCCGCAGTCCTCATGCCTGTCAAGACAATAAGTCCAGGCAGGACAGAGCGGTGAGCTTTTACTGCCTGCCGCCCTTGCTTTTGCTTCCTGGTAATCGTAGCGGAAACGTCAGCACGGTGCTGTCGGCATCCTTTAAAATATCAATCCCACCACTGCGTAAAACCAGAGCAACATACAAATTAGCGCCATTAACCATACGTTTACCACCCTTACCGGCGGCCGGCACCTTATGTATCGGCCCCAAGTTATAATCAGCAATATAACCGTCAATTTTGCGGGTATGCCATAATTCGGTAAGACCGATGCCGTTCCAGGTCAGGGCGTCAATCTCGCCGCTGGGGTAGCTTTTGTACTTGGACATTATCCGGGAGGCCGTAGATAAATTTTTATCGATAATCACATCCGGCCGGCCATCGCCGTTTACATCCCGAATGATAATGCGGGCAGGGACATAAATCCTCTCCGGGTCGTAGGACTCATTTTCCAGATCCTTATTGATGTCGTCAAAGCCGATACCGCCCAAATACTTGGTTGTGCCGCCATAATAATCATCACTGATCCATTTCACCTTGCCGCTAGGCCGCAAAACCAGAATTTTACCGCCATGGCTGATGGCCACCACCTCATTTATGCCGTCACCATCCAGGTCAACTATACTGAAGTCGAAGAGATTAACGCCATTAACCGGCACCTTGGCGCCTTTGACCAACTGGCCGTTTTTGAGGGACAGGCGGAAGATGCCCCGGGCCAAAAGATGGCCAAAACCGGCTTTCTGACCGGCCAGAACCGGCCCCTCACCGGGTATGTTTATTATCCGTATGTAAAAATGCTGATTGTTGGTCAATTTGGCAAATTTTTTGCCGTCCCACTCCAGAATAAAGGAATTGGGGCGTTTGGCATCGGCGGCGCTGACATATATCTCCATCCGGCCATTATGATTCAAATCCGCCATTGTCACGGCATGGATGGCATAACGAATCGGGGTGGACATCTGGGCAATCTTCTGCAAGCGCCGGCCGTGCCCCCGATAAACCCGGATCTCATGTTTGGCGGCCAACACAAATTCAACCTGGCCGTCACCATCCACATCACCCACAGCCATGGCGGTGAGACCAAGGCGGAAGTTCTGGCT
>JAADIV010000221.1 GCA_013151175.1 Deltaproteobacteria bacterium
ATAGCCTCACGGCCCACGGCACACGCCACCTTATAACTTACCTTTTTCAGGAGCTTGACCGGCGGAGTGAGAATCCCTTTGCTTCTATCCTCATCAGACACCATATCGGCGACAGCCTGGGCCGCAGCCGTAAAAAATGCCGGGCTGACCTCCCTGGCGCCGGAGGCGATGACTCCCTGCCCCAGACCGGGGAAGATGAACACATTATTGCATTGGCCCACTCTTATTTGGCCGCCGTCCCTTGCCTGAATTGGCGCGAAGGGGCTGCCGGTGGCGCATAAGGCTCTGCCATTGCTCCATTGGTAAATATCCTGCGGCACGGCCTCGGCCTTGGAGGTTGGATTACTGAGCGGCATAATAACCGGTCTGGCGGTATTTTGCATTACTGCCTCAACAATCTCTCTGGAAAAGGCGCCATACTGCCCTGAGGTGCCGATGAGCACAGATATTTTCGCCCGCTTTATCACATTTACAAGGCTGCCATCCTGTTGGCTGTTAAACCACTCAAGGTCATTTGGCTCCCTGGCGAATTTTCTTTTATAAGGCTCAACCTCTCTATCCGCGGTAATTAATCCCTTACTGTCCAGGGTGAATATTCTCGCCCTGGCCTCTGCTGCCGATAAGCCGGCAGCCAGCAAGGCAGCTCCCAACTGTTCCGCGATACCGATGCCGCCCGCCCCGGCGCCATAAATTAAGAATCTCTGCTCCCGCAGGGCCTCACCCTTTATCCGCATCGCCGTAGTGATGGCGGCAAGATTAATGGCGCCGGTGCCTTGAATATCATCGTTAAAGGATATGAGATCGTGAAGATACGCGTCCCGAATGGCAAAGGCGTTCTGCTTGGAAAAATCCTCCCATTGACAGAGGGCGTTGGGATATACCGCGCGAAATGCCATAGCAAAGCGCTGGAGAAATTTAATGTATTCTTCTCCCCTTAAACGGGGATGCCGCCAGCCCAGATAATTTTCATCGTTGAGAAGCGCCTGATTATCAGAACCGACATCAAGTGAGATTGGCAGGCAATGCCAGGGGGCAATGCCGCCGCCCTGGGTGTAGAGCATCAATTTGCCCAGGCAGATGGCAATGCCGCCCGCCCCCTGATCGCCGATGCCAAGGATCCCCTGGTTGTCCGTAACCACAGCCACTCGGATATTTTGGTGGCCGTAATGTCTGAGAATCTCCTCGGCCTGGTCGATATTCCCCGGATAAAAATGCAGGCCGTTCGCCTTCCTGAACATAGATGAATATTGCTGGCAGGCCAGACCCACGGTGGGAGTATAGATGATGCCCATAAGATTTTCGATATCAGAGGCGATGAGGGCGTGGGCCAGGGTTACATTGCGGTCAAAAAGAGAACGCACATAGATAAATTTTTCCAAATCGCTGTCTTTGGCATTCAATATCCTGATATTATTTTTGAGCTGTTGGGCCATGGTACGCACAGCGGGCGGCAGGAATCCCAGTATTTTAAGATCCCGGCGTTCCTGCTCCGTGAAGGCGCTGCTCTTACTGATATAATTATTGGACTGCGTGCTTAAGCCGCGTCCCGCGACCTCGATAGCCGCCGTATTGCCATAATCGTCATAGATAAATTTATAGATATTTTGGGGCATAATATCTCCTTGCTTATTTTGTCCCGGATTGAGACAGCGGGGGATTATGGGCGTGGCCGGATAGTGACGATTGCAGGAATTATTGAGGAGATACCCGCCGGTTAAAGGCAGACAGACAATATCCCCGCGCTCTGCTTGGCTCGCGGGGGTAGGTGGAAAACTACTATAACCAGAAAAAACGCGGAGGCCGCCCAACTTTACGGGTAGATATCGTCTGCGGTGGTGGTGGCGCCATCCGGGCCATAAGAGTAGAATTTTTCTTTGCCGCTGTCCCAATGATAGGGATTTCCCCAAGGGTCGTTGCCGGACGCATTGCTGAGTACCAGCCCGTACTGCGCCTTAATAAAGGAAAACGCCGAAGCACCAGTAGTACATGAACTATATGATGAGAAGCTGTTCAGGGATGCCACCCCGCAACTAGGGTCGTTATTGCCGTTGGGCGGGCAGCCGGTACCACTGTCGGCGACACAACCATCTTCATCTATCAGCGGTTGTGCTGTTGAACCTATAGAACCTGTATAATCTCCATCATTATTAACCCCGGCAAATACCTTATCAAAGGCATGAACACCACCCTGCAAAATTTGCAAATCCGCCCTGGCCTTGGCTACGGCCTTATCGTTGACCGAGACAGGCAGGAGAATATCATCCTTCCCACTGGTGTATATCTTAGGGGCAGCGCCAGAACTGGTGGCATCCATCTTCTGATTAGACCCATAGCTGATCAGTATCCCCGCCACCGTGGAGCCGTTAACCTGCACATCTCCAATATTGGCGGCATCATTAGGATCATAGTAAAAAAATTGTCCCCAGGCGTCCTGCCGATATTTAGCCTCTAGCCCTAGGACAACGCTAGGAACTGAATTTGCCGGTGACGAGCCTGCCACAGGCATGGCGTCATGACCATCATAATAACTGCGCATACTATCCCTGACGGTCTCCATACGTTGGCGGCTGACGGCAATTTTGCTCATGCCGCGCAGGGAACTGGTCAAAGAAAAGGCGAAGGCGGTTATAATCCCGGCTATGCCCAAAACCAGCATCAGCTCTAAAAGTGAAAATCCCCTGTTGGTTAATCTCATGATCTCTCCTCCCCCATAAAATAATGACCACTCACGGCAACTCTTCGTAGTATAACAGATAAATACTCAGTGGAACAATTAAAACCAGTTGCCAAGAGTCCGCAATAAAAAAATAGCAACTGGCAAAAAAAAGCTTGCAATTATTTCAGCAACATGGAACAACAACCCTGGTGCTTTTTTTTTACTCCTCAACCTTGAGATTATATAGAAGGAGCTCGTAAAAGCGGTATTATTGAGTTACACAGCCTTTAGAGACTAAATTTTATCTGGCCGCCTTGGAGTGCTCATGAATAGATCTAAGCTGTTTGTTACTTTCAGAGAAGAATCAATACAGTACGTTGAGGTTGACGAGAGGCCGGGCGGCATGTTCCCCGGCACCCCGGAGTTGGCTGCTAGCAATGAGGCTCTGCTGACGGCTGCTGAGCGGGCGGATCGAATTTACCTGGCGGCTGATTTTCGTAGTTTTCTGAATGAGTGGCAGCTCTTCCCCAAGGTCAAAGATTCTCACTTATTTTCTCTCGTCCAACGCGATGCACAGGACAAATCAACAACTTCATCCCCTCTTGAGGTGCGCTGTAAGAGTACCGGTGAGGTGGCTGAAAACGGTATCACCCAAAAGTTAGTTAATTATGTCGCCCTGCCCCGGCCCGCCATAGACGAAATGCGCGGGCGCTTTGGCAAACACGCCCGCAAGATAGAACAGATAGTTCCTATGTCTATGGGGCTTGCCTCCTTGGTGTGCCAGACCCACAAACCAGCCCATAACTTTTTTATGATATGGGCCGGAGCGCAGGATACGATGATTGCCATCGTTACCCCTGACGGCCTGGTTAAACTGCACCGTTCGATTCCCGTCAGCTGCGCCGGTATCAACCCTGATGACTCTGCTGATTTTGCTGCCGCTATTGGCCGTGAATTGGCGATGACTAGCGCCTTCTGTAAACAAAAATTGCGGCTGCCACCACCAGAGGCGGCATATGTCTTCGGCCAGGATAACTTGGCCCAAATCAACGAAAAACACCCGTTGGCATCCCCGGGATTAAAGATTGTCTTTGGCCTCTCCCCTTTGCAAAATGCCGGGATTACGGAGTCCTTTGCCAATGAATATGCCCATCTCCTCTGTAATAACTGCCCCTTGCCGGCATTTAATTTTATTCCCCGTGATGAGATTGTCGGCAAACGTCTTGTCCGAGGTTCCAAGGTTGCTATAGCCGTCCTCGCCCTGGGGATTATTGTATCAGGCGCCTGGGCTATGCGGGTGGTTGGGAATAAGCAGAACCAGCTAGATATTTATGCCCGGAATCTCGCCGTAATTGGGCAGCTCCAGGGTGATATAGCCCGTAACAAGAAGTCATTGGCGGAGTTCACCCCTCTGCTGGATCGGTACAGCATGTATAAGAATCGTTTCATTGATCAGCCACCCTGGGGGAAACTGTTGTACCAGCTCTCCGACTTAGTGCCGCCGGAAGTTATCATAACCGGTTACAAACTCTTCCCGGCAGGCGGGCACTGGCATAATGTTCTTCACGGTGAGTTGAGGGCTGCCAACTGGCAGGATGGCCTGGCCGTTTTACGAACCTTTGGCCGTAAAGTAAATGCTAGCCCCCTGTATAGTGTGGATACCTTCAATTACAAATTTGGCGCGTTGACTAGCGAGCCAAAAGCCTACAACTTTACCATGGAACTGACACTCGCACCAGGAGTCAGCTTATGAAAGGATATATGTCCGCCATCGTGGCAATCGCAGTTCTGGTACTGGTGGAAATTTTTCTATTCACCAGTAGTGAGACAGCCAACGTCAAAATAATCTCCGGCAAGACGGTCGTCCTTGAAAATCAGATAAGGGAGTTACGAGCGCTGAAACATGGACAGGATCAGGATATTGACCGTTTACGCAAGGATGCAGTTAGATTCAAGCGGCAGGTGCCGGCCAGTATTCTGTATGGTTTTCGAGATCACGAGAAGCTCTTTGCCGAGTTCCTTGATTATCTCCAGTCCCCGGCCTTTGCCGGTATAGATAAGACTTTTTCCTTTGCCGACAAGACAAAGTTCATTAAGGCCCCGGTGCTGTTACATCAGGTCTCACTTAATTTTATCTTCCATTTCACCAAGCTACCAGAAGC
>JAADIV010000078.1 GCA_013151175.1 Deltaproteobacteria bacterium
CACCTGTGAGATTGAACTCAGTCGTTCAGATATGAGTGTTATAAGCTCTATAACTCTGCAGCCGCCCGCTGGTTTTTCTAATTCACCGTCTTTTATAGAGAGTTGGTACAGCGGAGAACGGCAGTTAAGGCTGGAATTGGCCCGCCTGCGCGCGGCGCGGCTTGGCCGCTCAAACTTTGTTTCTCAAGGTTCTGTCAGTCCTTTTTTTAAAAAAATTGCCCGTCAGGCCATGGCCTTTGAATCTCCCTGGCAGGCCGAAGAACTGCTTGACCTGAGCCGTTGGCAAATTCTCAATGAGCTGGAGACTGAGCATGATTCAGGCTTGCCGCGTCTTGCGGTTTATTTCCTGAAACTTCAGCTTTTGGAACGTCGGGCTCTCTTCAACCAGCAGGCCGGACAAAAACTGCGCCGGGAAATTGTCAATCGGATTACCCTGTTTGTGAGGTCTGACCAATGATTACTGACGGTATTATCTACGGTATTAACAAAAATATGATTACCGTCGAATTCAAGGGTGATATCCGCCAGAATGAGGTGGCTCATGTCATCATTGGAGATCAACGTCTAAAATCCGAGGTTGTACGGATCAGGGAAAATCTGGCCGACCTTCAGGTTTTTGAGGATACAAAAGGTCTGAAAAGAGGTGATAAGGTTGAATTCAGCGGTGAATTGCTTACGGTGCAACTGGGGCCTGGACTCTTGGGCCAGTTATTTGACGGTTTGCAAAATCCACTCCATAAATTGGCTGAACAATACGGGCAGTTCCTGAAAAGGGGCAAGGCTGTTGCCGCTTTGTCTGCTGAACAGCTCTGGCTGTTTAGCCCGGCGCTTAAACCTGGTGCTGTTGTGCGGGCCGGGGAAACCCTTGGTACGGTTCCCGAGGCCCTTTTTGAGCATCAAATAATGGTGCCCTTCAATTTGACCGGTATTTATGAGGTTGTAGAGATTGCGGACAGGGCGGAATACAGGGTTAATGACAAGATAGCCCTTCTCAAGGACGGTAAGGGAAACTTACGGCCCTTGAGTATGAATTTTTTCTGGCCGGTACGCCAAGCGGTGAATATCTATCAGGAAAGATTGAGGCCGGTTGAGCCGCTCATCAGCCAAATTAGAATTATAGATACCATGTTTCCGGTGGCCAAGGGCGGCACATTCTGTATTCCGGGGCCTTTCGGGGCTGGGAAAACCGTTTTGCAGCAGCTTACCAGCCGTAACGCCCAGGTGGATATCGTCATTATCGCGGCCTGTGGGGAGCGGGCCGGTGAGGTGGTGGAAACTATCCGCCAATTCCCTCAGATTACCGATCCGTTGACCGGCAGATCGCTTATGGAGAGAACCATTATTGTCGGCAACACCAGCTCCATGCCGGTGGCGGCCAGAGAATCATCCGTATATACCGCGGTAACTATGGCGGAGTATTACCGCCAGATGGGTCTTGATGTCCTGCTGCTGGCCGATTCCACTTCACGTTGGGCGCAGGCCATGCGGGAGAGATCCGGACGCCTGGAAGAAATCCCTGGTGAAGAGGCCTTCCCGGCCTACCTGGAATCCATTATTGCCTCATTTTATGAAAGGGCCGGGCTTGTCCGTCTGCGGGACGGACGCACCGGTTCTGTTACCATCGGCGGCACAGTAAGTCCGGCGGGCGGTAATTTTGATGAACCGGTGACTCAGGCCACTTTAAAGGTTGTAGGCGCTTTCCACGGCTTGTCGCGGGAGCGCTCTGATGCCCGCCATTATCCGGCTATTGATCCCCTGACCAGTTGGAGCCGATATCAAAGTTTTATTGGTTCAGAGCAACGGGAGATGATAATAAAGCTGCTTTCCAGGGCCAATGAGATTGAGCAGATGATGAAGGTTGTCGGTGAAGAAGGAACCTCTATTGCTGATTTTCTCATTTATTTAAAGGGCTTGTTTTTTGACGGTGTCTATCTGCAGCAAAATGGCTTTGATCCCGTGGACGGTGCTACCTCCAAAGAACGGCAGAGCCATGTCTTTGAACTTCTTGAAAAGATTATCAGCGGTTATTTTGCTTTTGACAATAAGGATGAAGCCCGGGCCTTTTTCCAGAAGCTCAGGCTCTCATTTTTGAATCTAAACAGCGCCGTCTGGGATTCTGATGACTTCTCGCGTTATGAGAATCAGCTTGCCGGGCTGATCAGTGAATCCTGTCAGCAGGAAGAAGACGCGATTGATATAACAAACCGGCAGGCCTTCATGGAGCAGGATTTTGATTCCACCTTTATAAGAGCGCGAAGTACCAGAACGCTGAAAGACGGAATGCCGCTGCACCACGGCGATGATTATAGAGGGGAAGATGCGGACGATTTACAATAAAATAAGGCGGGTGAGTGGTAATGTCATCATGGTTCAGGCTGAAGGGGTTGGATTTGGTGAATTGGCCATGGTCGCCGCCCCTGGGGGCTCTTCCCTGGCGGAGGTCATTAAAATCGAAGATAATCGGATATTTCTCCAGGTCTTTGGCGGCAGCAGCGGTATTTCCACTGGCAGTGAAGTTCAATTTCTTGGCCATGGTCTAAAAGTTGCTTTTTCTGAAAATCTTTTAGGACGGGTATTCAACGGCATTGGCGAGCCCAGGGATAAGGGCCCGAGGTTTACCGATAATCTAATTGAGATTACAGGGGAGCCGGTTAATCCGGCTAAAAGGGTGATTCCTCATAAAATGATTCATACCGGTATTCCCATGATTGACCTCTTTAATTCCCTGGTGGAGTCACAAAAGATCTCCATATTCACCTCCGCTGGTGAACCTTATAACGCTCTGTTGTCCAGGGTGGCTTTGCAGGCCCAGGTGGATATTATTCTCCTCGGAGGAATGGGGGTGCGCTTTGACGATTATCTCTTTTTAAAAAATGCCCTGGAAGAGGGCGGGGCCTTAACCAGGTCTATTCTCTTTATTCATACGGCAGCCGAGCCGGTGGCCGAATGCCTTATGGTGCCGGATCTTTGTCTGGCGGTGGCCGAAGCTTTCGCCTTAGAGGGTAAAAATGTTCTGGTATTGCTGACAGATATGACCAACTTCTGTGATGCCTTAAAGGAAGTGGCTATAAGTATGGAACAGGTTCCCGCTAATCGTGGTTATCCTGGCGATCTTTACAGCCAGCTGGCGGCCCGCTACGAGAAGGCGGTTGATTTTGAGGAGGCCGGATCGGTAACCATTCTCTCGGTAACCACCATGCCGGGTAATGATGTAACCCATCCGGTGCCGGATAATACCGGTTATATTACCGAGGGCCAATATTATCTGAATAACGGCCGCATCGAACCATTCGGATCTCTAAGCAGATTGAAACAATTAGTAAACAAAGACAGCAGAGAGGATCATCGAGCGATTATGGACGGTATGGTTCATCTTTATGCCGACTATCAGGAAACTCTGGAAAAAAAGGCCATGGGGTTTAGGATGTCTGCCTGGGACAACAAACTTTTGGACTACGGTACGGCCTTTGAGAGAGAACTGCTTGATCTCAGCGTTAATATTCCTCTGGCAGCGGCTCTTGATCGCAGCTGGCAAATCCTATCCGCCTGTTTCAAGCCGCAGGAGACGGGTTTGAGCAGTGAATTAATTGATAAATTCTGGCCTGTGAACGATGAAAAAAGCAAGGTTGACCAAGACAGAGCTTAAAAGGCTGAAGGATGATTTAAAACGCTACGACCGTTATCTGCCTACCCTGCAGATTAAAAAGCAGCTTTTGCAGATGGAGACAAACCGGGTCAGGGCGGAAATTCGGCGTCTTGATGATGACCGTCGGCGTCTTGAGGCTGAGATGGATAAGTGGGCGGCGCTGATGGGTGAAGAACAGGGACTTGCCGGGATGTTTGAAGTGGGGAAGATAGTAACCCGTCCGGACAATATTGCCGGGGTGGATCTCCCCGTTTTTATGGAACTCCCTGTTCATATAAAACCATATGATCTTGTCAGCTCTCCGCTTTGGCTTGACCGGGCGGCAGCCGATTTAGCGCGGTTGATGAAACTGCGGGCGGGAAAAATGGTTGTTTGGGAACAATACCGGCTTTTGGAAGAGGAATTACGCCTTACCGCCCAGCGGGTTAATCTCTTTGAAAAGGTGAAAATCCCCCAGACCATTGAACAGGTTCGTGCTATTACTATCTATCTCGCTGACCAGCAGGCGGCGGCGGTGGGCTGGGCCAGAATCGCCAAGAAAAAGATAAAAGAGGCGGCCTGATGATTGTCCCCATGCGAAAGGTAACAATATTGGGACGTACCGCCTGGCAAGATAAGTTGCTGGGCGCTGTCCGTGATTTAGGTGTTGTTCATATTATCCCCCTTGATTCGGCCGATAAGTCAATAAATGAGGCCGAATTTGCCAGGGTGAAAGGAAATATTAATCTGCTTGAGGAGGCTGTTGGGCTTATAGCCGAAAAATTCGGCTCGGATCAGGACGAATTAGAGAGCGATGGTTTGGCTTGCGCTCAAGAGCTGCTTATTATCCATGAAAGACGAAAGAAACTGCAGAAAGAAATTCGTGAACTGGAAGAAGAGTACAAGGGACTGGGCGTCTGGGGCGATTTTTCGCCGGAACGGTTGGAATTATTGAAAGATAAGGGCTTGAAATTGAGATTTTTTCTAACTTCCGCCCATAATCTCGATAAACTTCCACCTGGAATTATTGTCTATAAAATAGGCCGTGAGGGGAACCGCCTTTTATT
>JAADIV010000072.1 GCA_013151175.1 Deltaproteobacteria bacterium
AAAACCACAACTATCTATAATATCCCCAAGAGCTGGACGGCCTTAGACATTGGCCCGGCCACTTCTCTGCTCTACCGGGAAGCCCTGGCCGGGGTCAAAACCATTGTCTGGAACGGCCCCATGGGAGCCTTTGAAATGGAGCAGTTCTCGCGTGGCTCACTGACCATGGTAGAGGCGGTGAGCACCAGTCCGGCTCTGTCCATTGTCGGGGGCGGTGACACCAACGCCCTGATAAACCAGGCCGGAGCCGCCGATAAGATATCATATATGTCCACCGGCGGCGGGGCCTTTCTCATGCTCATGGAAGGCAAAGAGCTGCCGGGGGTTACGGCCCTGGAATAAAGACAGTTAACAAGTAACTATTCAGCAGCACCCCATCTTCGTTCATTCGGAGTCTACGCTGAAGTTACCCCAAAAGACCATAAGGAGAAATCATGAAACGTCGTCCGCTCATTGCCGGTAACTGGAAGATGCATCTCAATTCCGTCAAGGCCCGCCAGCTTGCCCAGGATCTGATCCCGGCCGCGGTCAGTGCCAGTAACTGTGATGTAATGATCGCCCCTTCACCCACCCTGCTGCCGGTGGTGGCAGAAGCTGTTAAAGACAGTGCTGTAATTTTAGGGGCGCAGAACGTTTGCTGGGCGGCCCAGGGCGCCTTCACCGGTGAAACATCGCCAACCATGCTGTTGGAGTTAGGCTGCCGGATGGCCATCATCGGCCATTCTGAACGGCGGCATATCTTCGCCGAAGATGACAGACTTATCAACAAACGTCTAACAGGGGCTCTTGAATACGGGCTTATCCCGGTACTGTGCCTGGGCGAAATGCTTGAAGCCCGCCGGCAAGGCCAGACATTCAAGGTCTTAGAGGGGCAGCTTCGCAGCGCTCTAATCAACATCAGCATAAAAAGTTCCGACAAACTGATTATTGCTTATGAACCGGTGTGGGCCATTGGCACGGGCCAGACCGCCACCACGGAACAGGCCCAGGAGGTTCACGTCTTCCTGCGGCAGCTCATTGGTGATATATTTGACAAAACTATTGCCAGCGGCATAAGAATACTGTATGGTGGCAGCGTTAAACCGGAGACCATGGCAGCATTAATGTCCCAAGATGATATCGACGGTGTATTGGTCGGCGGTGCGGCCCTTGAGGCTGAATCATTCTCCAAAATCATTAATTATTCATAACTACCTGCAATCATTAACATAGATGATCACCCTGATTACCATTACCCATATAGTTGTCTGCGTTTTTCTGGTCGGCATTGTTCTTTTGCAGCATGGCAAAGGCGCCGACATGGGGGCCTCCTTCGGCGGCGGCTCCAGCCAGACAGTTTTTGGTTCCGACGGCCCTCTGCCCCTGCTTAACAAGGTTACCACCGGCGGCGCTATTATTTTTATGCTTACCTCGTTAACATTGGCCTATCATTCAGCTCATTTGAACAAAGGCTCGGTGATGAAGGCCGTCCACGTTGCGCCCATATCAGCGCCTGCGGCCAGCAAGGCCCCGATTGTGGTTCCAATCCCCAAGGCTAAATCAGGTGAAAATAACAACGTCAACCCTTTCACGGCAAATAAGCCCCAGGGAAAAACGGTAACTCGCAAGGCTGAATCAAGCCCTTCCGCACCAGCCGCCTCACCGGCTCAGGATGCCAAGAAGATTCTGCAGGATAAAAACAAATAATTTATGTAACTGTTCAGCTGTACCCCATCTTCGCCCATTTAGAGCTTCTCGAGTAGCAAAAGTACGCTTCGAATCTCTAAATGAACAAATATGGAGTGAACAAATATGGAGCACATCTGAGCAGTTACAGCTCCTGGTTTAGGGCAATTTGGAGCCCGACCTGAATAGTTACTAATTTATTACATTATAAGCTTTGCCGAAGTGGTGGAATTGGTAGACACGCTATCTTGAGGGGGTAGTGGGCGACGCCTATGCGGGTTCGAATCCCGCCTTCGGCACCATATTACCGACAAAAGGCATGACTATTGCAGTTATGCCTTTTTCTTTTTCAGCGGGTGCTCTATAGGGGTGCCATTAAGTGCCAGGATCGGTAGAACCTTTTAGGGACTTAATAAATCATAATATCATAGACATCCCCCTTGCCCTCCTTTCTTATACCAGCTGACTCAAAAATGTAGTGGCCGGAACAATTACCGGATCATTTTCAGCAAAGCAATCCGCCTGAACATGGGATAGATCCATGGCAACCTGGAAAGCATGAGCAGCGTCAATCTTTTGTTGGAAGTATTTCAGACTTCTGCTTAGTTTTGACTTACCCCCGCTCTTGACCTCAACCAAAAACCAGGGCAAACCATCACGACAGACCAGGAAATCAACCTCTCTTTTTTCCTTGTCCCGAATGAAATACAGGCGAAAATCTCCAAGTCCTATATCAGTCCACCAATGAACGGCTTTCAGCAGATGACAGGCTATAAAATTTTCATATAGTTTTCCCTGGTCACTATGCAGACTCCAGTCCCAGAGATAAATTTTAGGCTGTTTGCGTAGCGACTTCGGGATGTTGCGAAACCAGGGACGGACGACAAAACAAAAATGCAGAGCCTCAAGGGTTGAAATCCAGCGTTTTATGGTATCAACAGACACGTTTAAATTTGCGGCAAGATGGCTGTAATTAGTTAGGTCTCCGGCCTGGTGAATAAGATTTTCAGCCAGTATTTCCACAGAGCCGATGTCCTGCACCCTGGACAGATCGCGAAGATCCTCCCTGAACAACTGCTCTGTCCGCAAACGGCGCCAGCGATTATAAAAGCGCATTGTCGCGGTAAGATATGGTTCCGGGAAACCGCCAAATTGCAGGAGGGTGTTAAACTTCTGCCTGGAAAGCGGTGTAGGCTGCCTGATCAATGAGTCACCCCTGGAACCGTCCTGAATCTCCGCCACGGAGAGAGGGTGCATCCGATAAAGAAAATAACGCCCCATTAAACTGTCCCCACCCTGCTTAAAAATATTAAGTCTGGCCGATCCAGTTACAATTATTTTACACTTGTTGTTGTAGAGATCAAAAAAGCCCTTGAGAAAACTTCTCCATTTTCCATACTTATGTATTTCATCAAAGATAACCGTTTTCGTTTTCTTCACGTCGCTTAACAGAAGCAACCCGCCTGATTCTGCAATTGCGCCCGGCCCGGCCAACAAAATACGGCGATGATCCAGCACATCCCAGTTAAAATAAATATGCTGTCCGTCAGACAAACATGCAATACTATTTTATCGCCAATCGTAAATTGGTACGGTCTTTTTTACGACAAACAAGAAAATGATCCGACCCCAGTCTAATATTATTAGACTGGGGTCGGGGAACAATGAGGACGTCTATGATTTAATGCGTTTTTATCAGTTACTAACAAATTATCTTGGCAATAAAGCATAATGTCATAGGTCTCCCCCTTTGACCCACACTTGACTCTCCCAATACACATTGGGTATAATTGGGGAACTTAGGTAAGCGGGCCTGCGAGACTCCGGGCGCGCACATCAGGGCGCCCCTGATAAAGGCAGCCTGGAGCCCTATATATCTTTATTCACCCGGGTCTGCCGTGCCTTGGGGCGAAAACATATCCTGGGAAGAGTTCGGCCGGATGCTCATGACTTACGAGGGATTCAATTTTCGAATGGAGATTGTCGACAGCACCGAGGATCTGACCTGAGCAGTTACCAATACAGTTAAACAAGGGAATAATATGGTAAAAAAGAAAAAGAAGAAAAATGTCGCTAAACGGCAGACCAAGGCCGACAAACGCA
Source organism: Deltaproteobacteria bacterium (assembly GCA_013151175.1). Classification (GTDB taxonomy): domain Bacteria; phylum Desulfobacterota; class Desulfobulbia; order Desulfobulbales; family VMSU01; genus JAADIV01. The sequence continues at coordinate 3,769 of JAADIV010000072.1, forward strand.
AGGCTCAGAAGCGGAAGTTACGCCTGGTTAAGGTCAAGAAGCAAAAACAGACCACCCATCGGCAAGAGGATTACGATTATCCGCCGCCGGGGCCTGGTGCACCCCCTCTGAATGATGATATTGAGACTCCTCCCGGTTTCAGGACGGTTGGTATGAATGAGGCACTCATGGAGTTTGCCAAGAGCATGATCAAGCATTCGGACATCAAAGTGAAGAGCATGGAGGCTGCCTTTCAGTTGGCCATGCCTCTGTGGAATTATGCCATTGCCCTGGAACAGGGCGAGGCTGATAAAAAGTCCCGCTCGGAAATTATCAGGGCCTTGATACCATCCTGCAAGGGCGGCAGGGATGAAGCCGGAAAACTGGCCGAAAAAATAGTGGCCCGAAAAAACGAGATGTTTCCACCAGAGATCCAGCCCAGAGGCACCCCATATATGTTTATGCGCAAGGAGAACATTTACCTGGTCAAACCATTCAATTATAACCGGCTTTCAATGAGTGACGAGGTGCTTCCGATCAGCAATCTGGATCAGCGTTTCTTCGACCAGTGGGCCGCATTGGATGAGGTTAAAAAAGATGCTGATGATTATAGAGATTGGGATAAACAGTATGAGACAGTGAGGGAGAACTTTGGCGAGGTGTTTGTGACATGGTTGTTAGCCAAAGGGCTGGATGACGAGCTGGCGGATAATTTTACCTTCAAAGCCGAATTTTTTATCAACTTCATCTATAGCTATGGCTGTACTGATATTCTATGCCATACAGATTATGATTGCTTTGATGAGTTCTTTTATGATTTTGTCCTGCGCAAGATCATGATGAAGCCGAATGAACATGTGAAATGGGTACCGGCCCTGCGCCTCTTATTTATCTTCCTGGCCGAGAAGGGCTATGTTGATAATGTCACGCCTTATGTGGAGGCTGTTAATGGATTTGAAGAGCCGTTTTTCAGTCTTCTGTGTAAGGAATATGGTAATTCAGCGTGATGTCTAAAAGTAACAATAACCACCGGAATGTAACTGTTCAACAGTGCTCCAGGTTTGTTCATTCGGGATTTCGAAGCATACTTTGGTATTCGAGAAGTCCCGAATGGACGAAGATGGGGTGCTGCTGAATAGTTACGGAATATGGTTAAAGGCGGGCAGTCTAATCACACAGGCGGCAGAAAACATTTAACTTCGTGGCGTTTTTATGTTTTTCTGCTGTCATGCGAACTATTCAGGAAACACTCACCGGGATTGTTCACCGGGTGACTTATCATAATGCCGATAACGGCTGGTCGGTACTGCGGGTTAATCCTTTTAACAGCCCAGAGACCCAGGAGACCGTCACCGTTCATCAGACCAAGGTTTTTGCCGGGGCGACCATGGAGTTTCGTGGGGCCTGGGTAATTCACCCTGACTTTGGTCGGCAATTCAAGGCCAGTGAGGCCACGGAGAAAAAACCGGCCACTGCTGCGGCCTTGGAAAAATATCTGGGCTCCGGCTTGATTAAGGGTGTTGGCCCCAAGACCGCCAAGAAGATAGTTAAGCATTTTGGCAAGATGACTCTGGATATCTTTGAGGGTGATATTGATCGGCTCACTGAGGTGCCCGGGATTGCCAAAAAGAAATTAGCCTCCATTGAAGCCGCCTGGATGGAACACCGGGCCATCAGGGAGGTGATGATGTTCCTGCAAGCCCATGGCATCTCTACCCTTTTTGCCGTGCGGATCTATAAAGAGTATGGCGATAAGGCCATAGCCATGGTCACCGAAAATCCTTATCGTCTGGCTCATGATTTTTATGGCATCGGTTTTTTCTCGGCGGACAAAGTGGCACTTTCCATTGGCTTGGCCAAGGATAGTCAGCAGCGCATCGTCGCGGCCATTCGCCATGTTTTGGCGGCCAGTCGTGAGCAGGGTCATTGTTATCTCATGGCCGGTCAGATTGATACCGAGGTCAAAAAATTATTAGAAATGGATCTGGGAGTGTTGCTGGAGCAGTATCTCAAACTGATGCAGAATGAGAATTACCTCAAGGTTCGTATTCTATCCGATGACCAGGGTGTACCGCAGAGCTGTTACTACTCCAAATCCCTCTATTATGATGAGGATACCGTAGCGGAGAAATTAAAGAGCATGACAGGCCCGATGGCTGTTGATGAAAGTCGGGTGGCCGACTGGGTTGCGAAATACTGTCAGCTCAAAGAGATTATTCTCAGTGATGAACAGGCTGAAGCCGTGCAAGGCGTGGTGCAGCATCAGTTCGGGATTCTCACCGGCGGCCCTGGCTGCGGCAAGACAACAACAACCTTGGTTATTGTTCGCTTGTTAGAAGCAATGGGGAAAAAGGTATTGCTGGCCGCCCCGACAGGCAGAGCGGCGCAACGGATGACTGAAATAATTGGTCGGGAGGCCAAGACTCTGCACCGCTTGCTGGAATGGCAGCAGGGGCGATTCAAAAAGAATCAGGAAGAGCCCCTCAAGGCCGATTTTCTCATTGTTGATGAATGCTCCATGTTGGACATCACCCTGTCTGCTTCATTACTGAAGGCCGTGCCCAATGGTTGTCAGGTTCTGTTCATCGGCGATGCCGATCAACTGCCGTCGGTGGGAGCTGGTAATGTTCTGAAAGATGCCATTGCCTCTAAGATTATTCCAGTTTTTCGCTTGACCAAGGTCTTCCGCCAGGCTAGTGAATCTCTGATCATCAAATATGCTCACCAGGTCAATAGAGGCGAAACTCCATATATTGAGTCACCCTTTAAGCAGCCTGAAGTCTGGCAGCAGGGCCATGACTGCCTGTTTCTTGATTCCGACGAGGCGACCAGGGAGCAGATTCGTTTTGTCACCAGGGTGAAGCAGGCTATGGGTTGGCAGAATTCCCAAATGGAAGGATTATCAACGGGCAGCAGTCCTTATCAATTTCGTACTCAGGAGGTCATCAGCTCGGCCTATGAACATGATTTTGAGGTGCCTGAGAAATTTCAGCATGTAGATTTAGAGAAGGTTAAACAGGCCAAGGGCCAGGTAAACGAGTTGAAAGCGGTTTTAAAGAAGGTGCATCCCTGGTCATCCCTCCATTATGGCCTGTCAGCTGTGGATATTGTCGTTAAGCTTTATCTGGAATGGATCCCAAAATATCAGGGCAAAGGCTGTGAAATTCAGATTCTCTCCCCCATGACCCGTGGCACCCTGGGCACGGCCAATCTCAATAAGGTCATTCAACAGACAGCCAATCCCGCCAGTCAAGGCAAGGCGGAAATCAAGGTGGGTGAACGGATATTCCGGGTTGGAGACCGGGTCATTTACCGGCGGAATAATTATAACCTGGAGGTTTTTAATGGTGATATTGGTCGAATCAAGGCCATTAACAATGAAGACCTCACCATGATGGTCTCCTTCTTTCCTGATGGGCGGGAGGTGGAATATCAGAAGGACAATATTGTTGAACTGGATCTGGCCTATGCCATCACTATCCATAAATCCCAGGGCAGTGAATTTGCCACCGTGATTATCCCGGTTCTGACCCAGCACTTTAAAATGCTCTATCGTAACCTGATTTATACCGCTCTCACCCGAGCCAGGAAGTTAGCTGTTTTTGTCGGCACCCGTAAGGCTCTGGCGATGGCTATCCGCCGGCAGGATACCAGTCAGCGCCAGACTGCCCTTGAGGGTTTGCTGCAAGGCGGTTGATAATTAAAAATCAGCGCCTGCTATATGGTATAAGTTGAATGATCAGCCGTTTACAGCGACTTACGCACTGTGCAAAAATAACTGTAACATCTTGCTGAGCAGTTACGCTCTGGGGTTATCGTTACTTTCGGGCAGCACGCTGAATGGTTACAGATAAGGTGTAATTAGGACTGGGACAGCAGTATGCCAAGAATCATATGCGAATAGCAGTGAGAAAATACAATATGTCTTTCTCTACTGGAGGTCTGTTCTACTCAGAGTCTTTAATGGCTCTGGACGTGTACCTTCAAGAGGCAAACTGGCAAGTAACCAGAGAAAAAATATTAGCGGATAA
>JAADIV010000001.1 GCA_013151175.1 Deltaproteobacteria bacterium
TGGAGTGCGGTTCAGGATCATAAAGGCTATATTGACATTTTCACCGATAGCCATGGTACCTGCTTTGATCTTTACTTTCCCGCCAGTCGTGAATTGCCGGATGATGAAGACGAGGAGACAACGACTGAAGATTTATTGGGTAATGGACAAAAAATTCTAATTATTGATGATGAAGATATTCAGCGCGATATAGCCGCCATCATGTTAAAAAGATTAGCTTATACCCCCGCCTCTGTTGCCAGCGGCGCAGAGGCGCTCTCCTTTCTCGAAAATAATAAGGTTGATTTGCTGGTGCTGGATATGATTATGCCTGGTATGAACGGCAGAGAGACCTATGAACGGATTATCGCCCTGCATCCAGGGCAAAAGGCAGTAATCGCCACTGGATTTTCAGAGACGGATGAAGTCAGGAAGACGCAGAAGATGGGTGCTGGTGCATTTATAAAAAAACCATATACCTTAAATCAACTCGGTAAGGCTGTTAAAATTGAATTAGAGTAACTATATCCATAACACTTGCCACTTTATGGTCCGCCTCTCTACGTCCCTTCCCCCCTTGTGGGGGAAGGACAGGATGGGGGGTGAATACGCCCAAACGCCACAAATTCATTTACCGGGGAGGGAAGGGACGTAGAGGGTAATATCTTGTTCTAATAATTTTTACTTGTATCTGCTTCTAAGTAACAAAACGTGCAACACATTGAATTTGTTGATTTTAACAATAAATACCGGGGCGCCCGGTTGCACACCTAAATAGTTACGAATTAGAATCATGAAAAAGTTGCAGCTCTCAAAAACAAATCTGCTATAACCAGATACCTCTGGATAATTCATTGGCGATGAAAGAACACCAGCACATAGAATGGAAGCAGTCATGGCATGACGAATACCTGAAATGGATCTGTGGTTTTGCCAATGCCGAGGGCGGGATTCTGATCATCGGTAAAAACGACCATGGGCAGGTCACCGGGCTTGACAAGACCAAAAAACTGTTGGAGGATATTCCTAACAAAGTGCGCGATATCCTGGGCATCATGGTGGATGTGAATCTGGAGCGGGAAAAAGGTAAGGAATACATCAAAATCGTGGTGGAACCCTATCCCTATCCAGTGAGTTACAAAGGCGAGTATCATTATCGCAGCGGCTCCACCAAGCAGGAACTCAAAGGAGCAGCACTAGACAGATTTTTACTCGGAAAACAGGGGAAACATTGGGATGGTGTCCCTGTTCCCGGGGTAAATATTCCTGATCTGGACACCACAATACTGACCGAATTCCGCAAGCGAGCCAGTCGTAGCCAGAGAATTTCCGAAGAAACACTTGCCGAAAGCGACCAAGTATTGATTGAACGTCTACACCTGCTGGATGGTAATTCTCTGAAACGGGCGGCTGTGCTTCTGTTTCATCCTGATCCAGAATGTTTTGTCACCGGGGCCTACATCAAAATCGGCTATTTTGAAACCGATGCCGATCTACGATATCATGATGAGATTCACGGCGATGTCTTTACCCAAGTAAACCGAACTATGCAAATTCTACAGGCAAAATACCTGAAAGCGAATATTTCATATGACGGCATGCAACGAGTAGAAACTTGGCCGGTACCATCTGCGGCTCTTCGGGAAGCACTGCTTAACGCAGTCGCCCACAAGGATTACAGTAGTAATGTTCCCATCCAGATCAGCGTATACAGTAACAAGCTCATGATATGGAATCCCGGTCACTTACCTACAGACTGGACTATCAAACAGCTTATGGAAAAGCATGCATCTCTACCCTTTAATCCGGATATTGCCAATGGTTTTTTTCGGGCCGGAATGGTAGAATCCTGGGGCCGGGGCATTGAGCGTATCATGCAGACATGTATGGACGTGGAGATTCCCGCACCGGAACTGCGCTATGAACCAACCGGACTGTGGGTAATTTTCTCCTTTTCACCAAATGACGTAGAGAAAAGTTCGGAGAAAAGTTCGGAGAAAAGTTCGGAGAAAATCCTTTCCCTGATCAAAGATAATCCCCATATTTCAGCCAGAAATATGGCTGAAAAACTGGGCCTGACCTCAAGAGCAGTGGAAAAACAAATTTCTCAGCTTAAAACCATCCAACGCCTGAAACGAATTGGCCCACCAAAAGGTGGCCACTGGCAGATACAGGAATGAATAACTTGTGAGCAAAAGATCAAAAAGAGTTCACACTACACCAACCAAAACAATATAATGACAAACAAAAAAAGACACAAACACTCACGGGAACGTCGCCGAAGCCAGGCAATCTCCAACTCCGTTCACAGCTCGAGAGAGCGAATCTTCTTCAAAAAAGGAAAACGCTCCATAAGTGACGATGATCTTCTGGCCTCCATTGTGATGAATAATGGTACAGCCAGCCAAAGTGATATTATTGAGGATCTCAATCTGGGACGGGGAGACCGCAAGATTGTCCACCTTATCCTGGAGGAATTATGCGATCATAAAATCCTCTATAATGACGATAAAAACTACACCCTGCGCCAGCCGGAAACTTTTATCATCGGTACTTTAACCGTCAACCCCAGGGGCTTTGCCTTTGCCGCCATTGAGGTTGAACCAGGCCAAAAACCACGGGAAGACCTCTTTGTGGGGGCCAGAAGCCTGAAATCGGCCCGCCATGGCGACCGGGTATTATTGAAGGTGATAATAAAAGGCGGCCGCCGGCCGGAGGGTCGGGTCTTGCGCATTCTGGAACGGGGTATAAACCAGATGGTGGGAATATATACTGCCGCTAAACCACTTGGTCTGGTACATCCGGAAGATAACCGCTTCGCCTTTACGGTACAGGTTGGCTCACAGGACACCATGGGCGCCAAAAACGGCGAGGCGGTGGTGGTTAAACTGGATCATCTGCCGGAAGAGGAAGAAGCCGGTTTCCCCAGGGGTAAAATTATTGAGGTCTTGGGTGATCCAGACAGTATCCAGGTGCAGACCGAGATGGTTATCCGCAAATTTGACCTGCCCTTTGTTTTTGACCATGAGGTGCGGGAACAGGTGGCGGCCATCGACCATAACATCACGATGACCCCGGATCGCCTTGACTTACGTGAAGTTAACCATATTACCATTGACGGCGAAACAGCCCGTGATTTTGACGATGCCGTGGCCGTGCGGGAAACAACCATTGGCTGGCAGCTCCATGTCTCCATCGCCGATGTCAGCCATTATGTACCATTGGGCTCCGCCCTTGATAATGAGGCCTATAAACGCGGCACCAGCGTCTATTTCCCCACCAGGGTTGTGCCTATGCTGCCGGAGGAGTTATCCAATGACCTCTGCAGCCTGGTACCCCATCAACCGCGCTACGCCTTTACGGCCATCCTTGATTTTGACCGGCAGGGAAAATTAAAGAAGAACAAATTTACCAAATCCATCATCGAAAGCCAGCAGCGCATGACCTACAACAAGGTGGCCGCTTTAATCAATAAAGAGGATGATGAGCTGGCTCAGCAATATACCGCCATTCTGCCCATGCTTGGCCAAATGGAAAAATTAGCCAAAGTGCTGCTTAAAAAACGCCAGAAAAGAGGCAGTATTGGCTTTGAATTACCAGAGGCCGTTATTGAGATTGATGATAACGATGAGGTCAAGGGGATAAGGAGAACAGAACGTAATTTTGCCCACCAGATCATTGAAGAATTCATGCTGGCCGCCAATGAGGCGGTAGCAAAAACTTTGAGTGATAACAAACTGAAAGATGGCATATACAGAATCCATGAGACTCCCGACCCGTTAAAAGTGGGGGAATTTTCGCAATTTGCCAAAGGTATGGGGCTTAATCTGCCCGATGACGCCGGCACCCCGGCCTGGTTTGGCGAGGTCTTGAAGATGGTCAAGGGCAGCCCCAAAGAATATATCATCAATAATCTTCTCCTGCGTACCATGAAGCAGGCCCGTTATTCTATAAACAATACTGGTCATTTCGGCCTGGCGGCCAGCCATTACACCCATTTTACCTCCCCCATCCGCCGCTATCCCGATCTCATGGTTCACCGGGCCCTGGCCGCCTGGCTTAACCATGAGCATAAAAATAACAGTCAGGAAGAGGCGGCTGAATTTTTATCTAAACGGGAAAGAGTGGCGGTGGATGCCGAACGGGAAATGGTTGACCGGCTCAAGGTTCGCTATATGGAGGATAAGGTGGGCGAGGAATTTGACGGCCTTATATCAGGAGTTACTTCCTTCGGCCTCTTTGTGGAGTTAAGTGAGTCGTTTATCAGCGGCGGGGTGGCAATTAAAGATTTAGACGACGATTATTATGAAATAGATGAAAAGAATCACCGCCTTATCGGCCGCCGCTTTCATAAAACATACCAGATAGGTACTCCGGTGCGGCTGCGCCTGGTTAGTGTTGAGAAATCAAGAAGGCGAATAAATTTTATGATTTTATGATTATTTGTAACTTGTATCTGTTTTTAAGTAATAAAACGTGCAACACATTGAATTTGTTGCTTTTAAAATAAATGACGGGCCGCCTGGTTGCACACATAGATAGTTACTATTGTAACTATCTATGTAAGGCCCAAAAATTACCCAGAGCTATGGAATCGTAACTGCTTAGATGTGCCCGAGATATGGCCGATAATGCCCTCCAGCTATACAACAGTATGCTGGAGGGCATTATCAG
>JAADIV010000036.1 GCA_013151175.1 Deltaproteobacteria bacterium
ACTGAAAAGATGCGGGGCAGTAGTACCAAATTACCTGGTCTTTTCCCATCCCTGCAGTGAACCATGGCGGACTATTGGCGTATTTATGAAAATCTCCGGTAAATCGCCAGAGCATTCAGCCCTCCTACGGGGGCATTACAGTAAATTTGGTCATTCGAAAGAACAACAAAACGAGGCGGAACGCCTTGGCAGTCTAATCGGCGTGGCTCTGAAGATGGATAAACCTCTGGCAGACCTTGAGTTGCACACCCCTATCGCCCTACCGTAATAATAGCCACAAAAACTATGTTCAGGATGCCTAGCGGTTCTCCTTGAGAAAGCACTAGTATTCTATTCCGGCCCTGGCCGAAATCCCCTTTTTATATGGATGTTTCAGCAGACGCATCTCCGTCACCAGGTCAGCCGCAGCCAACAAACCGGGACTAGCATTACGCCCGGTAATCACCAGATTAACCTGCGCCGGCCGCCCGGTAATTAAGGCAATGATCTCGCTCTCAGGCAATAATCCGTAATTTATCAGATAGGTCAGTTCATCCAAAACCACCAGATCGTAGGCGCCGCTCATGACCTTTTCTTTAGCCAACTGCCAGGCCTTAGCGGCGGCATCGCTGGTGTCTTTCTTGGCACACTTCCAGGTGAAACCACAGCCCATTGTATGCAATTCACCCAGACCGGGGAATTTCGCCATTATCCCGGCCTCGCCGGTAGCCCACTTACCCTTGATAAACTGGATGACGCAGGTGCGCAGATCGTGGCCGGCGGCCCGCATAACCTGACCTAGCGCGGCGGTGGTCTTGCCCTTACCATCGCCCGTAAAGATAATGGTCAAGCCTTTTTCCGGCATTAGTGAATAACCTTAGGAGAAAACAATCAAAAAGGGGGGCGGCTTCTCAAGCTACCATTTGTAACATACAGAAAGTATTATTTTTTGCCGTCAACCTTCGCTTTGGCCTCGGCAATGAAATCGGCAACCGGCCTGCCGTCAGTCGCCCTAGCGCCGGGATTTAATTTAAGCAAATCTTCCCAGGCCTTAATCGCCCCTAGCGCATCGCCCTTATCATATAAGAGAACAATACCTTTATTAAACCTGGCGTGAGTATTTGCCGGATCAATAGAGCTAGCCCGTTCAAATGCCTTGATTGCCTTGTCGGGCTGCCCACTCCGGCGGTACATTACCCCAAGATCCGTCAGAACATTGGAGTCACTCGGCCGTAATTTTAATGATTTTTCGTAGGCGGTAATTGCCTGGGCGGACTGATTGGTATCAAAAAAGATATTGCCCAATTCCGTCCAGGCATCAACATCCAAGGGGTTTTTGCTAACCCGTTGGCTTAGGGCCATAATCTTATTAGCCTGCTGCGAGCTAAGAGCCGGCGAAGCCGGGGCGGCGGGTTGTGCCGCCGTAACTGCCGGATTGGTGCCGGACGACTGGATTGAGCTGAAGATAACCCCACCCAGAAAACCGATAAGCAAACTAATGGCAACAGCAATGTACGTTGTTGATTTTTTAACACAATCGTCAGTAGATATTAGGGCGTCAGGCATAACCTCTCCTTACTTTTAGGCACGAGCACGTTTAATTTTAACCATTGAGGTTAATCGACATTTATCAAAATCAACCAAATTATTATGTTTCATCAGCTTCTTCAATGATAATACATAATATTCTTTTCTCCCGGAATAATTAACCAAGCCCTCGGCAATTGCCCCGGAATTCATCGTGTGGTTGCGAATATCCCGCAGTTCAGAGTAAGCGCCCAAGCGGTTTATTGTCAAGAGATAAGAACGGACAGAATCAATAATTGAATTGTAAATAGCAATTTTATGACTCTTACCCGCTGCCCGGCGGGCCGGGATCATACCCCTTTCACCCCAGGTCCACATACCAAAAAGGTTGTTCGCCTGAATGGCAAAGCGGGAACTGCCCCATGATGACTCGATGGCAGCCTGGGCTAGCATAAGGCTAGTCGGTAAAACATTCACCCTGGTCAAAAGCTCAACAGCCTCTTCACTCCGATACTTCCGACACAAATTATTGATAAACAGAACCTGAGCCGTAGAAATACCCGCCTGCCAACCAGGGCGGCCTGGGGCAAACTTCAACCCGGCTAGTTCGCCAATTTCATTAATAACAGCCAATAATTCCTGCCTCTCCCGCAACACCTCTGTCCGGGCAATGAGTACCGCCGGCAGGAGAGCGCGTACAAAGGTTTTCTTCTTAAGCTCAACATCTATCTGCTTCAAGTCGGCCGGGAAGCTAGCTAGCAATATCGGCGGCACAGCCGCTTGCGTATTATTCCAAAATTTAAACTCTTTTAGCCGATGAATCAATTCCTGACTTGATTGCGCCGCGAGAGAATAAACCGGGGCGGCATAACCCCGGTTGACGGCCGGCGGATTAGCGGGATTGTTGGCGGCGTTGGGAGCCGTTGCCGCTATATGCTGCGGCCCTGGCAAGAAACCAGTTTCCTGCCAGGAAACAACGACTAAAACCAGAGCCGCGAATATAAATGACTGCGTCAGGCAAGGCAAACGTCCGGGCAATAAGCCTGTTGTCGACCGTATACGAGACCAGACTGGCTTCAGACCAATTTTACCTCCCAGGGCGCGTTGGCGCAGATATTTAAGAATAACCTTACTCATTTCTTTATTGCTTTTATAGACATGAATGCCAGTATGGCCTGCATACTTGGGCAGAGTTCCCCCCGGCCAATTGTTAACCGGGCATCATACTTTAAAACAATAGAAATTGCAAATATGGGAAAGGACGCAATACCAAGATTTGGATATTCCCCCGATATTTCACTATTTTGGCAGGGCGGGTTTGCGCCATTTGGGAGAGATAATATAGACCAGAATCGGGCCGGCAGCAAAGACGGCCGGATTTTTTAAAAGAATGGCAATAACAAGCCCCAACCCCAGACAGGCGGCCAGTTCGGTATAGCGCATAGAGGAGAAAATCTGGTTGAAATGAATCCAGTTGACAATAAACATACACATCATGATGGCGGCGGCGATCATGACAAATATGGAGAGCCAGGGCCAGGGGAACAGGGCTGAGGCTACCACTAACCAGGCCCCGGCCGGGCTAGGCAGGCCGCGAAAAAATCCCTTGGGAGTAATATCTTTGGAACGGCCATAGTCATAGAGGCGGATAATAGTTGCCAGAAAATATCCAACCCCAATCAGCATGGCCAGAGGCCGCCAATTATTGGCCGCCACCGCCAGGGCCGCCGGGGCCATACCAAAACTCACCATATCGGCAATGGTGTCAAATTGTTTACCAAAATTGCTGGATACCCCTAGTTTACGGGCCACAGCCCCATCACCCAGATCAAATAACATCGCGACCAGGGTACATAGGACCCCAAGGGCAATTTCTCCATGCGCCGCCAACCAGATAGCACCAAGGCCGCCGCCAAGATTACACAGGGTGACGAGCTGCGGAATGGCTATACGGAAAGATCCCCGTGTTTTCGGGGACAGAACCCTTACCCCCACCGAGATACTGGCCAGAATAACGGCCAACCAGATCAATACATTTCCCGCCAGATTAAGCTGGGGCAGATCACTGATTACAGCAATGGCAAAAAATATTTTGGAGATATTTTGGGCAAAGGCCTTTCTTTTCCCAAATTGATTGGCGCCTTGAACCTGGGAACCACGCAAAAAAGTAGAGCTTAGATCAAGAGCTAGCAGAACGAAAAACCCACTTTTGCTAATAGAATGCCAGAAGAGGGCCAGGGTGCTGTAAGTAATTAATTTGTCAACTATCGGGTCAAGAATCTTGCCTTGATCGCTCACCTGACCAGTCTCACGCGCCAAGGCGCCATCCACAATATCAAAGGAAACAACCGTAAAGACGATGATGATGGCAATAACGCCAAATACCTGCCAGGGCCAGCCCAGTTCGGCGGCCAGATCGTTACGGTAAAACCAGATGAACCAACCGGGAACAAAACAGAATAAACGGCCTATCGTCACCTGGTTAGGAGAAATTCCCAAATCATAGCCAATCCAGCGGACAAATTTCACAAATATTTTTTTCAGCAAAGTTTACTCCGTGCGCAACTATGGCATATTCCTGATTCTAACATCAATGCCACTTACTCCCATGGCGGCGCAAGCCCTAGTAAGCACGACCTTTGTCCCGGCCCAACGCAGCTTCCTGATGAAGGCGGGATCGAAATGATCCCGATGCTCATGGGTAACCAGGATGATATCAACAAGTTTGAACTTGCTATAATCACCCATTTTCGCCACCGGATCAACTAAAATCAACTTGCCATTGAAGTTAAATGCCAGGGAGGCGTGCCTGATGAAGGTGATGGTAAGAGGGCCGCTGTTGGTGGTGATTATATCCTGCCCATAGGCCCGCGCCTTATGCGCGACCAGGATAAAGATTATGCAGAGGCAGATTTTAATTGTCTTCATTAATTTGCCTCCTGTTTTTGTTTAACCGCCAAAAACCATTTATGCAATCCCCATTGAGGGGCAGGGAAATGATACTCCGGCCACAATAGATACAAAAATCAATTCTGCTGCCGGATTATTTCAAACATGATAATGGCGGCAGCCACGGAAGCATTAAGGGATTCCATGCCGCCA
>JAADIV010000208.1 GCA_013151175.1 Deltaproteobacteria bacterium
TTGGTCAAATTAGTTTTTTCTCCTTATCAACCATATTGACTTTTTACAGGCCCTCAACAGCAGGCGCCGCCGCATTCCCCATCTTCCTCTTTTTCGGCTGCGGGGCCGCAAACGAAAGCGCCAAAATGCCGCTGACGGTCGCCGATAATTGTGAAATGAGGTGCGAAACGGGTATTCTGCAGCATAGCTGCGGTATTGCCGCACACCAACATCGGCTTATGGACAATAAAATGATGGTGATCATCGAGGTCAAAGGCGTGCGGCGATTCGGGAATAGAGCCATGGTAGATGGCAACCTGGCCGTAATCCTCACAAATATCCTCCAAAACATCCAGTTTAAAGGCCCGCACCGTCTCCGAATAAAAATTAATCATACCTATTTTTGCGGCAATTTCATCATTATCGAGCGCAATGCGGCGATGACTGATAATTCTGAAATCACGACAGCCAATATCTAGCAACAGGCGCCTGAAATCCTCCCGGTACATGGCGCCGGCCAGACATTCACCATGCAGCACCGGATCGTTATGTAATTCCACCGGTATGCGGCGGCCGGTAAACACGTCTGAAAATATAAGCTCACCGCCAGGTTTTAGTACCCTGAAAATCTCCGAAAATACTGCTTTTTTGTCGGGCGAAAGGTTCAGCACACAGTTAGAGATAACGATATCAATCGAATTATCAGCGATATTCATGGCTCGCAGGTCTTCGATGTATCCCTGACGAAAATCAGCGTTTGGCTTTTCATAGCCAAAACGCGCCATTTGGCTCTTGAGATTACGGCGGGCCACCTCCAATTGCTCCATTGTCATGTCAACCCCAATGACGTAACCGTCAGGGCCGGCCAGACGGGCGGCAAGATAGACATCCCGCCCTGCCCCGCAACCCAGATCCAATATAGTGCAACCTTCAATCAGGGGTGGCAGCGGCGAACCGCAGCCATAAAATCTTGCCAGGACATCATCATTGATCTCTGCAAGAGCCGCCTTTATCCTGGCGGGCATAGCTTCATCACAGCAGCAGGCACTGGTTTTCAGGTCTTTTGTACCCTGCAAAACCAGGCCGTAATACTCCCGTAATTTTTCCTGATCAAACGCCTTAACTTCTCCGTAATCCAATGCCCCGGTCATACTTTCTCCCGTAGTTATTCGATATTAAATATTCGATATTAAACAACACTGCCTTAAAGCTTATAATTTAGTCCCACGGTAAACAGATGGGCGGCAGAATTATCAAAAGTGCCGCTCACCTTGGCATTGGCGACATTTCTTTTATCCTTGGTATCATAGAGATAAGCGGCGCCCACTTCAATCTTGTTATTAACAGCGTATCTTAATCCCATGGAGTATATCCGGGCATCAGAACCAGGCAGATCAAAGAGGATGGTGGAATCAGGGATGGGCGTTTTATCGAGAGCAAAACCCGCCATCAGGATGAAACCATTTTTCATATCGTATTGCACCCCAATCCGCCAGGCGTTTGAATCTTCCCATTTTTTCGGTATGGCCGCATCAAAGGCGCCGGCCAGATAAGGATTGGTCAGGGCAACAGGATACCTGAAATCGAGCTGTTTATAATCCGACCAATAGGTGCGGTCATATTCAAGTTCCACGGTAAGGCGATCGGCAAAGGTATAGGAACCGGCAATGGCCAAAATAGCCGGCAGGGGTATCGTAACAGCACCCGCGCCGTTGTAGGTTGAGGGTGTGCCGGGTACGGCGGCTGAAGTTGCGAGAACAGCATTACCATCAAGATCAAGATCCACCTTGGAACGATAGGTCATACTGAGATTCATATTGGCCAGCGGCCGAACAGTGGCTGCCAAATTATAACCGAACTCATTGGTATCCCCCTCCATATAGCGGCTAGCTTTAACCCCGGTAGCTATCGTCCCGCTGCTTGCTACTTTAGCACTGCTATGAATTCCTCTAAGGCCCGCAGCAAATGAGATATAATCGTTAAATTTGTATGCCACGCTGCCGTCAAACTCATATACCTTGAGAGTAAATTCTTGCGCAAATGTTTTAGGATAAGGCTGCGACCACTCTTTGGAAAGGCCGGCCGGCAGAGTAAAGCTCAGGCCCAACCTGAATTTATTATAACGAGGTGAAACAGCGAAGAAAGTTGGTAATAAAAAATTCTCCGAACTGGAATCACCATTATACAAAGGAGAACGATTATCCCTGTAGGAGATGGAGGTCAGATGGAGATAGGTTAGATCCGTTTCAAGATAGCCGCGATCCGCCAACCAGGACATATTGGCAGGATTATAATAGGCCGCGTCCGCCTCTGGCGTGTGGGCTATATAGGCGCCGGCCCGGGCCACGGAATTCACGGACTGTTCGGGAATCCGGTACCCGGAGGCGTAAGCCGAACCGGCGGCCAATAATGCGGTCAGACTGATAACTGCGATTTTCTTTCTCATTCTCTTTTCTCCATTTTTTTGAATTGTAGAAGACAGGCCTCAGGCCTTTTTATCCGCTGCATACAAATATCTTTTAATTTTGTGGGTAGCCGTCTTAATGAATGGCTCCCGGCGTTCGAGTACCCTGGCCAACCGCGATGCCTTAGATAGTTGGGTATTAACCTCCCGGCGCATCTGCTCCAGATGGGTATCAACGTACTGATTGCGCTGCTGCCGGCTCTGTCCGGAGGTTTCCGCGTCAACGTATTCATAATCAGGATATATCAGGGCCTCAAGGACACCATTATTCTCCAACGCCACCGACTCGGCAACAAAGGGATAAGCGTTCAACTTGTGTTCAATGGCCTCCGGGTAGATATTCTCACCGTTGGCCATGACAATAAGCGACTTGGAGCGGCCCATGATACGCAAATTGCCAAATTCATCAATGATCCCCATATCGCCGGTACGCAACCAGCCATCATCGGTAAAGACTTCGGCGGTTGCCTCATCATCGTGCCAATAGCCCTGCATAATATTGGGGCCGCGAGCCTGGATTTTGCCAATACCAGTCTGGGAATCAGGCTCGAAAATCCGCAGCTCAACACCTGGCACCGGCTTGCCGGTAGAGCCAATTGCAACTGTGCGATCCCCCTGCGGCCCAGCGGCCATAAGCGGCGCCGATTCGGTCTGGCCGTAGCCAATAATATAAGGGAAACCAGCCTGGTACAGAAAATTTTCCACCTCTGGATTCAGCGCGGCTCCGCCAATTCCCATTATCTCAAGACGACCGCCAAAAAAATCAAGCAGCTTAGCACCAATCCGGCGGTAAATTAGACGCTGACCCAATTTGAAACGGCAGATAAAACCAAGGGCTCGGCTCTTCTCAATGGCCTTCAACACCTTTTTTTTATATATTTTTTCCATGATCAGCGGCACCACCAACATAGCATGCGGCTGTTCCCTGGCACAAATCTTTTGCAAAACAGCCGGAGTCGGGGGTTTACCGGCATAAACAACCCGGCACCCCTTGATCAGCGGCAGGATAAAGCCCATGGTAAACTCATAGGTATGGGAAATAGGCAAAACGGAAAGGAAGGTTGAACCCGGCTGAATATTCATGATTCCGCTGGCGGAATAGCCGTTAGCACAGAGATTGGCGTGGGTCAGCTGTACCGCTTTTGAAAAACCTGACGTGCCAGAGGTGTAGAGAATGGAGGCAATATCGTCACTATTGACTTCCGGGAAAGACGGGGCATCGCGGTCGGCTGTCAACTTTTCCGCTTCACGCAAAAAATCGGTAAACGGTTGGACGGTCATGACAATATTGTCGTCAACATAATCATCGATAGTAATGATTATGGGCGGTTTCACTGCCAGGTCATAAATTTTATCTATTTGGCGTTGAGTCGTAAAGAGAACCTGGCAATCCATCTCCCCGAGAATATGATGCACATCGACTTCGGGAAGATCCGGCAGAATTGGAACCGCCACAGCGCCGAGACGGACAATGGCAAGATACAGGGTTACCCAGTTATGAGAATTTTCCGCAAGAAGGGCCGCCCGGTCTCCCGGAGAAACCCCACGGCTTTGCAACAGAGCGGCCAGATCCATGATCCGGCAGTGAAATTCGCGGTAGGAAAGCGGTTGATGCAGGGCCATGCCCACAGCAGGCTTATCTCCAAATTGGCGCGCCGCGTGGTCAACCAATTCGTTTAAATTTGTCCAGTTCACCAGCAACACCACGATTGTTGATTTATCGTAAGCTTTTTCTTGAAATTCAGGAAGATTGTCTACCCCGTGATGAATTACAATTTATCCACGCCATTATCGCCGCCCCGGGTATTTTAAGGGGACACGAAAAAGCGCCGCGTCCCCGGTAGATACTAATGGAGCCGGTGATGGGAGTTGAACCCGCGACCTACGCATTACGAGTGCGTTGCTCTACCACTGAGCTACACCGGCTAATATATAAACAGGCAGGAAAACCTGCCTGGCATGGGATGGGCACCCCATAAGGCGCCACATCGTGACAAGCTAGTAGCAATTTTACGCGGATATGTCAAGGATTGTCTGGGCGATAGTGGCTAAATCAGCCAAATTGCGTGATCCTATATGGTAGGAATGCCGTTTACCTCTTCACTGCCATTCTTACCCCGGCACAGCACTATCCCCGGCATGGGA
>JAADIV010000055.1 GCA_013151175.1 Deltaproteobacteria bacterium
CTTAACTTTGTCTCACTTAGTCTCTACTTCAGGTTGAGCGGAGTCATCTCCGCTCGCCGCCGCCTCTACCGCTCCGGGCGCGGAAGATTGCGGCCCCGGCGCCGCTGCAGATGAATCGTTGGCAGACTTTTCTTCCCCGCTTTTCAATACCGCCACCCCGGCAGCCGCCACCATTTTTTCAGCAGCTTCCAAATCCAGGTCGGGGAAAATAGCAGTGATATCGACCGGGACAGCCTCAGCCAACTCCGCAGCTGAACCGATATCATTTTCGTAAAGGATATCGGCAATCTTATTATTTATGCCGTCTATGGCAACTAGAGACTGAAAGCCGTCCTCCATCATCTTGGCGTATTTCTCCTCGCTTTTCACGTCAATTCTCCAACCGAGTAATTCCGAGGCCAAACGAACATTTTGACCACCACGGCCAATTGCCAGGGACAACTGGTCATTGGCCACGACAACCTGCAGCGTCTTGCGATCCTCATCAACAACCACCATTGATACCTCAGCAGGCGCCAGGGCATTGGAGACATATTTGGCCGGATCGGGACTCCAGGGAACAATATCAATCCGCTCCCCCTGCAGCTCCTGCACAACATTCTGCACCCTTGAGCCTTTCATTCCCACACAGGCACCGACTGGATCCACATCCGATTCAGAAGACACTACCGCTATTTTTGAGCGGTTGCCTGAGTCACGAGCCACCGCCAGAATTGAGACAATGCCCTCGGACATCTCCGGCACTTCAAGGGTAAAAAGTTTGGTGATAAAATCCCTGCTCACCCGGCTTAAAATGAGCTGTGATTCCCGTGCCGTCTGCCGCACGTCTAGCAGCATGGCCCGGACGCGGTCTCCCTGGCGGTATGAACGGCGCGGCATCTGCTCCTTTCTGGGCAAAATAGCATCCGTTCTCCCCAAATTAACAATTATATTCCCTCTTTCAAACCGCTGAACTATGCCGTTAACGATCTCCCCCTTGCGATCCTTGAACATCTCATAGACCACCTCACGTTCGGCATCTTTCATCTTCTGAATAATGACCTGTTTGGCAGACTGGGCCGCGATACGGCCCAAGTCAGCCACATCTTCCATCTTGCTGCCCAACTCATCCGAAAGTTCAACTTCCGGGTCAAGAAGTCTGGCATCCTTAAGGGCGATTTGCGTCTGTTCGTCCTCAACCTCTTCCACCACCTGGCGAAACTGAAATAACTCAATCTCGCCAAATTCTTCATTAAATTGAGCCTCCATCTCCCGCCGGACTCCAAATTTCTTTTTGGCGGCAGACATAACAGCCTCTTCCAGCCCTTCAATCAGCAAATTACGATCAATGCCCTTGTCCCGGCTGACCTGATCTATAATTCTCTTCAAATTTGATAACATTATTGTTTCTCCAACCTAACATCCCAGAACAACCGGGAATAATTAATATCTTAACAAATTCAATATTTCAGCCTTTAACCGGAACGACAACTCTGCCTATAGGGAGACTTTCTTACGAAATCAGCAGCTAAAATTCAATGGCAAGCTTCGCCTTATGAATTTTTGTCAGTAATATCTCGTAATTATGCCCTTCCGTGATAATTTCAACTCTATCCGCCTCTACCCTGCCAATGATGCCGACAACCTTTTGCGCCCCATCATCAGACGCAAATTTGATTTTAACTTTTTTACCGCAGTTTCTGGAAAAATCGCGCTCAGTCACCAACGGCCTGGTCAGCCCAGGAGAGGAAACCTCCAAACGAAAAGCCTTCTTAATTGGCTCCTCTATCTCAAGCAAATGCCCTATCTGCCTGCTCACCAGAGAACAATCATCAATACTGACGCCAGTATCCTTGTACATTGTTACCCTGAGTACCAGACCATCCTGTTCGTTGCCAAACTGCAGGTCAACCAACTCCAAGCCCAATTCATCCAGGACTGGAGTTATCATAGTCTTTAGCCGCGTAAGCATATTCTATATTCTCGACCTTTAAACTAAAATCGTATGTGTATAAATAAAAAAAAGCGGGTAAAAACCCACTTTCCAGTTATTCAAGGATTAACAGCCATAGCTGTCTCCATAAATTTAGGAAGTGCCTTTCGCTACAATAATCACGGCTAAAAACGTCACATAAGTATCGCTGTGATACACCATATCGTAACAAAAAGTGGAGCGGGCAACGAGATTTGAACTCGCGACACCAAGCTTGGGAAGCTTGTACTCTACCAGCTGAGCTATACCCGCTCAAAATACTTCAACCATGTACTATTACAAAATTACCAGAAGTTGTCAAGGCTTATGAGTTTAGGGGGACAGGTATCAGGGGGCAGAGGGAGTGCAAAATAATTTTCGTCAACAAACGTGAAAAAATTCAGTCCCCTAGTGCGGGGATCCAGAAATTTGACACTTCTGAATAGGAGCAGACCCATGCCATAATATTATTCCTATTATAATCAACAATTATACCAGTTAGAACAAGTAACTTCTCTAGCGGTACGACAGCGATCGTATGCGAAAGTAGTTTATGATTAGTATCATCGCCCCTCTGACACCTGTCGCCTGAGCCCTGACACCTGCCACCCGCCCCGCAGGGGTAATTAATTTGACATATTGGCAGATTACGGTTAGAATGGTAGATTCGGTAGTTTTGCTATAGACTATAGACAGGAGCCGCCGGAACAGAATTGTTTTCTTTCCGCGTAAGTCTTTAAAACAAATAATAACCAGGATGGATATAATCTGATGAGAAAAGGTAAACAAACATTTCAGCCGAGCAACACATCACGTCACCGCACCCATGGCTTCCGCCTTAGAATGAAAACAAAATCCGGACGGGCCATTATCAATCACAGACGGGCAAAGGGACGGCAACGGTTGGCGGTATAAGCCCGCAGGAGTCTTACGCGATGCCTTCTCTGACCAAGGAAAGTCTTTTAACCAAGGGTTGGCAATATCAGCATGTTTATAGGCGTGGGCATCGTATTCGCGCCAATGGTTTCACCCTTATTTACGTCTCCAATACGGTTGGCCGGAACAGGCTTGGTATAAGTGTCAGCGGCATGAAATTAGCGGTCAAACGAAATAGAATTAAAAGGCTTATACGGGAATTTTACAGAATTCATCCGCTGTTTCCTTCAGCGATTGCCGGAGCCGGAGAGATACAGGGCGGTTTTGACCTGGTTGTTGCCACCAACAGCCACTTCGTTCCCAGAGGTCTAAAACATCTTGAGCCTGTTTTTTTATCTTTTTTGCCTGTGGGCTGTCATTTAGAGGCCGCGGCGGCTGGCAAGTAGCGGTCGGTCTGTTGATTACACTGTGCTTTTTTTTAAGGATGGTAAAATAAGTTGCAACGTCTATGTCTTTACCTAATTAGATTTTACCAGCTGTTTATCTCTCCTCTATTCCCTCCCCGCTGTCGTTACACTCCAACCTGTTCACAATACGCTGTCGAAGCTATAAAACGATATGGGCTGTGGCGTGGGGGGTGGCGTGCCTTACGCCGCATAAGCCGCTGCCATCCTTTTCATACCGGCGGCTACGACCCGGTTGATTAGTGACGCTGTAATTAATTAAAAACGTAACTATTCAGCAGCGCCCCGTCTTTGCCCTTTCGGAGTCTGCGCTTACCTAGGCTTTCTCGAATACGAAGGTATGCTTCAAAAGCCTAAATAAGCACAGACTCCAAATATGGAACACTGCTGAACAGTTACAGCCTGGTGGTTTTTGTTACTTTCAGGCATCATACTGAATAGTTACCTAAAAACAATGGAAAAATAATGGAATCAAATAGAACCCTGACGGCCGTTATCCTCTCGCTAATTATTTTGGTGGGCTATCAATATTTGTTCACACCCAGAAGGGCTGAAAATACCGGCCAGCAGTTGCAGCAGAAGACCGTACAAACCGCAAATGTGCCGCCACCGGCCAATTTGACGACTAATTCTGCTGCCGCCAATGGCAAACCGGCCCCGCCGGCCGCCGTACCAGTTAGCGGCAATGCCCCGAGTCCCAAACCAGCCACCACGGGCCGGGATATTACTGTTGAAACCAGTCTCTATACTGCCGTATTTTCAGAAAACGGCGGAGTCGTCAAAAGTTTCAAACTAAAGAAATACAAAGAGACACTTAAACCTGATTCTCTGCCCGTGGAGCTGATTCACACCAAAGATATTCTGGAACAACCCTTAAATTTTGCCTGGGGCAGCAACGCCATAACCTCAGTCCCTCTTTTCAAGGCCGACCGCCTGCATTTATATACGGCGGACGGTGGTACAAATACTCTGGTGATGACAGCTCATCTGCCCTCTGGCCTTGAGATCACCAGAACCTTACGGTTTTCTGATAAATCCTATCTGATTAACCTTGAGGTGAAGGTACAAAACAATACCAATACCGCCTTGCAAGGCTCGCCGCAATTACAGCTAATCAACTCCCCTTTCGCAACTGGCAGCGCCAAAACTTCATTTTTGTTTAATGGGCCGGCGGTTTACCTGGGCAACTCTTTGCATGAGGTAAAGGCCAAGACCCTGCGAAAAAAAGGCGCCAAATTATTCAACGGTAAATTAAGCTGGGCCGCCTACGAGGGGACTTATTTTATCTGCGGAATCCTGCCACGGGTGGAGGACGCCAATACCGTACGCCTGTCCCTGACCGGTAAGGATTTGGTAACCACCACGGTGAGCGGCTCTCTTGGGGTTATCCCGGCGGGCGGTTCTCACACATATAGTTACGGCATCTATTTCGGCCCCAAAAGGCTTTCCACCATGAAGGCGGTTGGCGCAAATCTCAGTAAAGCCGTTAATTTTGGTTGGTTTGACATTATCGCCAAACCAACTCTGTACTTCCTCAATTTTCTGAATCACTATATCCATAATTACGGCATAGCCATTATTTTGGTGACAGTTTTCTTCAAGTTGATTTTATGGCCAATCTCCCATAAAGGCCTGAAATCTATGAAGACCATGCAGAAAATTCAGCCCAAGATGGCTAAACTAAAGGAGAAGCATAAAGATAATAAGGAGAAACTCAACCAGGAGATGATTCTCCTTTACAAGACATATAAGGTGAACCCCCTGGGCGGCTGCCTGCCCATGATCGTGCAAATACCCGTTTTCTTCGCCCTGTATAGAGTTCTATTACAGACAATAGAGCTGCGGCATGCCCCTTTCATGCTGTGGATTAACGACCTCTCAGCTCCAGATCGCCTGCAAATTGGCATCAACATCCCGTACCTGCACGGTATTCCCGTTTTGACCCTGCTGATGGGGGCCAGTATGTTCCTGCAGCAAAAGATGACACCTACCTCGGCTGACCCTACTCAGGCCAAGGTGATGTTGTTCTTACCAGTTGTCTTTACCTTCATGTTTTTAAATTTTGCCTCCGGTCTGGTGTTGTATTGGTTTGTTAATAATTTGTTGGCCATTGGCCAGCAATACTACATCAATAAATCCATTGAGTAAGAGCTGCATCACCACAGCTTTGACCTTTCGCAACTACCCGAACAGCTACAAGGAATGAGGAATGATGGCGGTAAAAACAGAATACAGGGGAGCCAGTATTACGGAGGCGGTAAATAACGCCTGTGAGAATCTGGCGGTTTCCCGTGATGATTTAGACATTGAAGTTGTCTCCGCCGGCTCTGCCGGGATATTGGGTTTCTTCAAAAGACCGGTCATTATTACGGCCGTAAGCGGCGGTACGGCGGCAAAGCCAACCGGACACAATTCCAAAGGCGGCCCGAAAAATGGCCCGGTGGCAGCGCCCCCGGCCAATGCCGTCTCAGAAATTAGCCACGCCCTAAAGAAGATACTTGGTTTATTGGATATCGAAGCCGAAGTAAAAGTTAAACTGGACGACCATAACCACATCAAAGCCCACATAAGTAGCAGCGATGAACAGGCCGTTATCGGCCGAGAAGGCGAAAATATTGACGCCATACAGTATTTATTGCGCAAGATTATCAGCCATAACTATCCAAGCAAAATATTCTTTTCCCTGGACGTTGGCAATTACCGTGAGACCCGCAAAAAACATCTTGAAAGTCTAGCTCTGTCTGTGGCAAATAAAGCCAGGAAAACGGGTAAAAGCCAAATCATCGGCGCCCTTAATCCGGCTGAACGGCGAATAGTCCACGTAACTCTTCAGGATGACAAGGCCATTCGCAGTGTAAGTGTTGGCGGCGGTCTGTTTAAAAAGATAAAAATTTACACCCTTGGTAAGGCCCGTAACGATCGATCCCCAAAATACCAGAACAAAGAACCCGTTTAACAACCATCAATATGGTCATCCAGTCTGAACCGACTATTGCCGCAATTGCCACGCCACCCGGTCTGGGCGGGATAGGCATTATCCGGATAAGCGGCCCCAGCGCCCTGACCATCCTGCGCAAAATTTTTATCCCCAAAAAACAGACCACTGAATTCACCAGTCATCATCTTTTCTATGGTTGGATCAAATCCCCCGACACCGGACAATTGCTTGACGAAGTACTGGCGGTATATATGCGGGCTCCGCATACATACACCCGGGATGATGTAGTTGAAATCCAAGCCCATGGCAGTTTTACTGCCCTGCAACAAATACTGACCCTGACGCAGGACGCCGGGGCCCGCCTGGCCGAACCGGGCGAATTCACCAAAAATGCATTTTTGAACGGCCGCCTGGATCTCACCCAGGCAGAGGCAGTTATCGAATTATTACAGGCGAAAACCGCTAAGGGGGTGCGGGCAGCAGTTAATCAGCTTCAAGGCGGGCTGCATAGCGAGATACAAGAGATAATCGCGATGTTACTGCAGATAAAGGCGCTTATTGAGGTTGCTATTGATTTTCCAGATGATGAGATTGAACTTTTAGACGCCGACAAACTGCACAGCGAAATGCGCCAGGTGGTTGATACCCTGCAAAATTTGATTTCGGCAGCTGACCATGGTAGGATTCTCAGGGAGGGACTTGTCGCCGTAATCATCGGCAGGCCCAATGTTGGTAAATCAAGCCTGCTAAACACCCTGTTACGGGTGGACAGAGCTATTGTCACCCCCGTACCCGGTACCACCAGAGATACAATTGAAGAGCATCTTGATATAAAAGGTTTGCCGGTGAAAATTATTGATACGGCTGGTATCCGTGAAGCGGCGGGAGAGGAAATTGAAAACATCGGCATTATGCGGAGTAGAGCCAAATTAGCAGAGGCTGATTTGGTAATCTTGCTCCTCGACTCCTCCATGCCCCTGCAAAAAGAAGATTATAGATTGGTTACTGATACCAAAGACAAGCCACGGGTATTGGCAGCCAACAAGGAAGATATTGGCCGGCCTGATTTTGTCAATGAATGTAAAGAGGCCTTTCCTGACCAAAAAATCAATATGATCTCCGCCAAAAACAACACGGGAATCAAGCCGTTGAAAGAGGCAATTTTCACCAAAGCTACTGGCCAAAAAAGTACCGGATGGGCCCCTGAACACGCGGCATTACCGAATATTAGGCACCGCGCCGCATTGGTTAAGGCCCGCAACGCCGGCCAGGATTTCATTACCAATCTGAGCGGGGGTGTTTCCCCTGATTTATTGGCCATTGATATGCAGACGATTCTGGACAATTTAGGAGATATTGTCGGTTATACCACCACCGAAGATGTGCTTGATAAAATATTTGGGCAATTTTGCCTGGGGAAATAGCAGGGCGATGACCGAAACAGACAAAAAAACAACGCAGACAGGTAAGTTAGAGGTCACTCAGAAAATTAATTTTCTCAAAAAGATAGAATTTTTTGCGAATTTTGATGACCAGGAGCTGCGCCAACTGTTGGCGGTGACTAAATGGCTAAGGGTGCAAAAGGGTGAATATATTATCAAAGAGAATACCATGGAGCGGGCGTTCTATATCCTGATTAAAGGAGAGGTCTCGGTTATTAAAACCGTAGATAAAGCCCAAAAAAAGGCCGTTGAACTAACTGTTTTAACCGCCGGCGCCTGTTTTGGTGAGATGTCTCTGGTCACAGACGTAAAACGTACCGCTGGAGTAGTTACCAGAAATAAGTGCTTCATTCTCCTGGTAGAGCCGAAGATTATTAATTCTTCCAACGTATTTCTCCAACTAAAATTCTACAAAAGATTTTGTGAAATCTTAGTTGCCAGGTTAATTAAATCTAATGCCAAACTAACCAATCAGGACAAAACGGTCGAATTCAGGGATTTACGGGAAATTGATCTGCCATCTGGTGCTATATCAAGGGATACGGATCATAACACAATAAACAAGGCAAAATCCCCCGCCGGGAAAAAGTATGCTGATTTGCAGCGCGACATAGTTCTTCCCCGATTACCGGCAAAAAAAGACCGCATTATTAAGAGGCAGCTACAACGCCGTCTGAGAAGCGCCCTCGAGTTACCGGTTAATCCTGTTGTGAAAGCTGCCATTAGACCATTAATTACTAACAAAAGCGATAACACCAGGCTCTTTGCCGATTATATTCACCTTGATCCGGTTTTAAGCTGTAAGGTTCTGCAAATCGCCAACTCTTCCTATTTTCGCCGCACAACTCCAGTTTGCACCGTACCACACGCCATGATAACGGTGGGCATCAATCAAATACAGGAGGCCATGGCGGACACCATCGAGACATCTACCGGCAAGCCGGCATTTAGTGGTTTTACCCAAGTCGCTTCGCTGTTCTGGCGGCATTCAGTCATTGTTGCCAGAATAACTGCCATGCTTACGGAAACCATTCGGCTTTCAACATCGTCAGATGTCTACCTGGCAGGATTACTGCATGATATAGGAATTTTGGGCCTTGACTGCCTGGAACCTGATTTTTATCCCCATCTGCTAGATCAAAAATCAGAAGTATTTAACGATATGCTTGCCACGGAAGTTGCGTGTATCGGCACTGACCACGGCCAGGCCGGGGCCTGGATTGGGGAAAGTACCGGCATGCCGGAGGTGTATCTGGATGTGATAAAGATGCATCACTCACCGCATAACGCCAGAGCAAACGGCCTGACAACGGCCTTGGTACATCTGGCTGACCTATTCGCGTCCCGGCATGGCGGGGGATTCGAATACCTCGACAGCAAGAAAATTGATATAAGCGGGTCTGGCGGCTGGATAATTATCCAGGAGCAGCACCGGCCATTTATCGAGGTCAATATCCCTGATTTCATTAATAAATTTGATAATGAGCTGGAAACTACATGGGGCAGCATCACCGCCGACCTCAATTTTTAGGTAACTATTCAGCTGCACCCCATCTCGGAGTCTGCGCTTACCTCGTCCGTTTCGGCCTCCTCACGTACAGGGAGTACAGACTCAGAGGCCGAAACGAACGAACCTGGAGCACATCTGAACAGTTACGGTTACGAGTTGAGGGTAATTTATAGCCCTCGCTGAATAGTTACATTTTTAGTACCTTAAATTACACAGGATTTAAAAGCAAAAGACCTGCCGACCCCGTTGGATTACGGCCTTGTTTATAATTCGCCATCGGCAATATCACCCCGGACACCGACCACCTTCACCTTAACCGGGATATTAATCTGGGCCTGATCCAGGGCCGCCTTGACTATATTTTTCATATTCTGGCAGCA
>JAADIV010000051.1 GCA_013151175.1 Deltaproteobacteria bacterium
TGCTGTCAAAAGAGACCATGTCAAAAGAGAGGCTGCCTTCAGCAATCATTTCCATAAATACGATTTCGTAATAGTTGTTTGTTTTGCCATCTGAAATATGCTGATCTAATTTTTTAACAATACTGCACCACGAACTGAGCGAAATGCTATAAATATTAACTGTTTTATATAAATCCACCGTGAGGTTGTCTTTGTTCGCCTTATTAAAAAATGCTTTAACTTGGTGGGATTTTTTAATTGTAACATATGTCCCATCCATCCACGGTTGCATCTTTGCAACGGCTATTTTATTAGGATACAGCATGCGTTTCAGAAGTGATCCATCAAACACAAGATCACTTTCGAGTAGCATGAACGGTTCATTGATAACTTTACGCGCCATCCAAAGAGAATAAATATTATTGGTCGTCTTGTATAGCGGACTGAAAATATAGTCGATTGCAATGTCACCTATCTGATTCCCCAAAAAATCCCTAATACACTTTTCCTGATACCCAGTAACAACTACCAGACGTTTGAAACCATGCTGACTCAGATTTGCGACCAAGCGTTCAAGTATCGACACGCCACTGACTGTCGTCAGGCATTTGGGGGCATTCTTCGACAATGGATAAAGGCGGCTACCCATTCCGGCTGCAAGAAGTAATGCTGTTGTCACAGGTTCTTGATGGAGAGTGCTATATGTCAAATTTATGTCCTTGTTTATTGGTAACTGCTCACAAGGTACTGAATCTTTCTCCGATCAGCCTGACTTACGTATGACTAATACGCTGTGTCAGACTGCTCGAAAAAATCTCCGGCACCCTGTAAGCAATTACAATTCCGATGATTATTGCCATTTTGGCGGTCATGGGGAGAGTAGTTACGTTTATTGTTTTTTACAAATTCCTTTTTTGAGGGTAAACAAGTTTGTACTATAGCCTATTTGTAAAGAAATAGCTGATTTAAGAAAATAACGATTTAGCTAACCCGCACCAAGAACACGACAGGTGATTCTGGTGACCAATAATCCGAACCTTGCCGTGGCGTGCAATCAGGCCGCCCAGTTAAACGAAATAGGGCAGGAGACCTATAAAATTCTGTGGGGCAACTATAGTATGGAGAGAAGGAAGCGGACTTGATCTAATTTACGACAAGAAGTACAGTCGCAGACAAAAACAAACAACTCAGGCCCATATGTAAATGGCGGCCAAGTTAATTTGCCACTATTTTGCATCTTTATCGTAAACCCTCACCAGCAGGAGCAAATATCAGGGAGCAAAAAAACATATAACATGAATATTTTTAAGATCGGCCTCATCTATCTGATTTTGGTCACCTTGACCTATTATTGGTTGTTCAGGCATGATGGCCGCAAAGCAGCAAAGGCGGTGAAGATAGGCGCTAAATCATTATTAAATCTCCTCCCCCTGCTGCTGGCTGTATTTGCCCTTGTCGGTTTATTTCAGGAATTTTTACCGCCGGAGCTTATCGAAAAATTTTTTGGTACCGGTCATAAGCTGTTATCCCTTATGGCAGGTGCTATGCTCGGCGCTGTATCCATTGGCCCGCCTCTGGCCTCATATCCCATTGCCGGGACGATGCTCGCAGAGGGGGCGTGGCCGCCGGCGGTGGCGGCCTTTATTCTGGCCTGGATTTCCGTAGGAGTGATTACTTTACCATTTGAGGCCAAGATATTCGGGTGGCGCTTTGCCCTCATCCGCAACAGCATAACCCTCATTGCCGCCATGCTCATGGGTTTGTTGTTAGGGGGGGTGCTATGAGCAAATTTAATTCAATTTTGCGTTGGTGGCTTCGCCAACGAATGCTGTGGATGGTGACCTGTCTCTACCTGTGGGCCTGGTCTGTCTCCCCGGTAAAGGCCTTCGCGGCCCTAACCTATGGGATACATTTATTTGCCTCGGTGTTGATTATTATCGTGGCGGTATTCGCTCTCACCGGCCTGATTAAGGTTAAGATAGGACGTGACTTCATCTCGTCTCTGCTTGGCTATGGCAGCGGCGTCAAAGGGCTGTTGATCGCCCTGGTCTGCGGGACGTTAATGATTGGCCCCGCCTATGTGATTTTCCCGCTGCTTATGAGTGTCAAGCGTCTTGGCGCCCGCTGGGCCGTAGTCGCAATCGTCTTGGTGGCCTGGGCAATAAAACCGCAGATGCTGCCTATTGAGGCGCAGTTCCTCGGCTTTCCATTCGCCTTGGTGCGAACGGGACTGATTATAATAATGGCAATTCCTCTTGGACTTTTTATTGAATGGCTGATGCCGGATGAGCGCGGCAGCGCAAAATTTTATGTGAAGGAAAATGTCTCTGGTAAAAAGCTAAAGTGCGGGACGAAACAAGAGGCTTAGGGGAGAATGGGCATGGACTTTATGGCCCCGGCTATTTCCCGGCTGATAGCGGCCAGGGTTTTACTAAGCGCCGCCACCAGAGAGTCATAATCCCGCCCCTTTGGTTTTACGGTTATAAGTGACTTGCGCCCCTTTAACACCTGCTTTCCCTCTCCATTCATAAGCCGCCAACGCACCAGCAGCCGGGCATTCCCTGCCGGATCGCGCTCAAATTGCATGATATTCATGACTACCTGGTAGTCAATTGGTCGTTGGCGCTGCCAGGGGAAGGTTTCGACCTGATTCGTGGCCAGGAGAATGGAAAGGTTTTCCGCCATTACCTGGGTGATATTATTTTTGAGCTGCTCCGCCCAACGATTAAACTCCGCCAACCGCAGGGTGTTGCGGTTGGCGCGGGTAACAATCTGGGGTCGATCCAGATATTTAGGGACGTTGATTGGACCGATCCCCAGGGAAAGAGCCGACCTTTCTCCCGGTGCGGCGACGGGTGCCTTTAGTCTGGCCAGAGGAGTCAATAGATAAAAATCGGCGGGCGGAGTTGTGGCACAGGCTGCGAACATCAGCGGCAAAATTATCATAACCAGGAAAACGAGTCGTCTTTTCATCTTTTTTCTCTCCCTTTACCATGCAGCAACGCCTCTGGATGTCTCTCAAGATAATCCGCCAAGCCGCGTACGGAGCGGGCAGCCGCTGACAATTCATCAAGGGCCGTGGTAAGGTTGACAGCGGTGGGGGAGTTGGGATCGGCAATCTCCATGGCGGCCCGGACGGCAGTCAGAGTTTTTTCAATACTGTCGTCCAATTTGACTACCCTGGTATCCAGGTGCCGGGTCAAGGCGTCAAGATTATTAAAGCTTTTGTTTAGAGAACCGCCAGTGCGAGTCAAGGCGTGAATCTCGCTAAGGGTTGTATTTAGGGTGTGAACGGCCTCCAACAACTCTGGTGAATTGGTGAACCGTTTGGCGCCCTGAATGGTTTTTAGCAACCCCCGGCCAATTTTATCGAAGGGGATACCTTGTATTTTCGCCAATACCCCGGCCGCGTTTCTCCGTAATTCATCCGTAGTGGACGGAATGGTGGGAATTCCGGGATATTTGCCGCCAATAAGCAGCGTTTTGGCGGGAAGGCCGGAATGGAAATTGAGTTCGACAAAGAGCTGCCCGGTTAGCAGACTGCCCATTTTTAGCTGAGCTCTCAGACCGCGCCTAACCATGAGGGCCGTCAATTCACGCGGCTTATGAGTTGCCAGAAAACCGGATGCCGCCAGACGTTCCGGCTCAAGTTCGATGACAACCGGGGTATCAATGTTCATGGTCTTGGGGTTGACGGCAATAGCGATATCCGTGACGTAACCAACCTTTATGCCTCTAAACTCTACCGGCGCGCCCACCCGCAGGCCCCGCAAAGACTCGCTGAAGTGCAGGAGGTAAGGCACCTTGCGGACGTATTTAGATTCATCAATACTCTTAAAATTCTTGAATAACCGGCAGATCGTCCCCGGCTTGACCGGCTTATTGGAACCTGCGGCCGTGACCGGCGTGTCAAAGGCAATACCCCCGGCGATCAGGGTGGCAAGTGACTGGACATTGACCGCCAGACCCCCTATACCATAGGACACATCAATTCCGGTTACCTGCCAGAATCTGCTGGTGTCCCGCACAAGCAAATTGTAGGGCGCCTTGATGAAGATGTCGATTATGACGCCACTATCATCCTTCGCCAATTTATAGTCCACCACCCGGCCGACTTTAATGCCCCGATGCAGGATAGGGGTGCCGGGGAAGGCCGAGCCCAGATCTGCCGCCCGCAATTTAAAACGAGTTCCCTCTTCATCAACGAGAACGCCGGGAGGCTTTTCCAGCCCGGTAAACGTCCGCGCCGACGGGCCGGGCCTGGGGTCTATGCTGATATAGGCGCCGGAAACAATGGTTTCAAGCCCAGAAATTTCACTGCCGCCGATGCGGGGCCGAACCACCCAGAACTTGGTACTCTTGGTCATAAATCTGGCACCGGATTTATCTATCCTGGCGGTCACAGTAACACTATGCAGGTCTTTTATTTCTATTTTCTCGACCTTGCCAAGCACCACTGATTTATATTTGATCTTGGTCTTTCCCGCCACCAGACCTGAGGCGTCCTTGAATGTAATGGTGATGGTGGGACCGCTTGCAGAAATCGTTTTATAGGCAAGCCAACCGCCGATAATAGCCGCTACCATG
>JAADIV010000034.1 GCA_013151175.1 Deltaproteobacteria bacterium
TTTTGGGAGTTACGGCAGGGGGAGGTCAATAGTAAAGGTTGTTCCTTCACCGGGAACGCTAGTAACGTTGATTTCCCCGCCATGCCCCTTGACTATTTGCTGGACGATGGCCAATCCCAAACCGGTGCCTGATTTTCTGGTGGTGAAGAAGGGCGCAAATATCTTTTCAATTGTTTCCCCGGTAATTCCTGAACCGTTGTCGCTGATCTCAATGCGGATGGCCGCCTTCCGGCTATTGGCCAGATCAAACGCCCTGATAACGATAGAGCCTGCCGTTGTCAGGGACTGGGCGGCATTTTGCATCAAGTTAATGAGGATCTGCCTCAGTTGGTGCGGGTCGGCCCAACACTCAAGATTTGCCGGGATATCTGTTTCTATGTGACAATCGATGGGTAATTTGCCGCCTTGCGTAAGTATATCCCGGCTTTCAGTAATTTGATTTTCCAGGGCCAACCACTGTTTTTCAGGAATGGCCGGCTTGGAAAATTGTAAAAAATCACTGATTTTCTCCTCTAACCGGTTACTTTCCCGCAGGATTATTTTTAACAGGCTTATATTGCCCGTGCTAGTTTTGTCGTCCTGTTGCAGAACTTGTGCCGCTCCGGAAATAGCCGCCAACGGGTTACGAAATTCGTGGGCGATACCGGCGGCAATCTCACCGATGGCGGCCATCTTCTCACTCTGTTTAACCTTTTTCTCCATGGCCCGTATCCTGCTCAAGTCCTGCAGGGTGTAAACCCGGCAGTCATCACAGCCATCTGGCATATTCAATCTGGCCCACGAGTAGCCGACCGGTATCCTTGTTTCATTCTTACGCCTTATCCTGATGATAGGTCGTTCTCTGCCGACATCGGACAGGGGAAAATCCGCTAGCCGGCTGATGGAGCGGCCGATGGATTCACGGGCGGAATAGCCGGTGATCTTTTCCGCCGCCGGGTTAAAGGAGGTGATAACCCCACGATTATCAACGGTGATGATCCCGGAGGATATATCGGCGAATATCTGTTTGTAGAGTTGGGTGAGCCGGTCAAAATTACGGGAGGCGGCATCCAGGGCGTCCTCGGTATAACGTTGGCGTTGGCCCAGTAATGAGCTGAGTATGGCCACCAGATAGAATGAGAGACCGTAAATGGACATTTGCGGCAAGTTGTTGGTCAAGCCATTTATTATCTGGTGCCAATTGTTAGGTAGATGGCTGAAGATGTTAAGTTCGTAGGCGGCCAGAACCAGGATGTAATTGAGCAAGCTGAAGGTGGCAATAAGCAGGCCGCCTGTTTTGAAGAGCAGCAGGCCGCCGCTGATTACCGGGAAAAAATAAAGGAAGGTGAATATTGAATGGCTGCCGCCGCTGAAATAGACAATAATGCCCACCAGAATTGAATCGGCTAAAATCTGGATAAGGGCGAATAAACAATATTTTCGGGTAATATTCAGCAGCTTGGCTGAGATAATGCTGAAGGCGTAAACGGCAGTGATAAAGACTAGAATATGGGGAAGTGGGACAATAAACAGATTTGGCAGGCTGATCTGAAAAAGTGAAATCACTCCCAGAAGAAGCGATAACACGGAGACCCTGAGCAAGAGAAGCAGTTTTATCTGCCATTTGATTGCCCTGGTGGCGGCTTCAGTCTGCTTCAGAAGATGGCTACGGCAGGTCGGCACACGCGATTCCATATTTTTTTATTTTATAACGCAGGGAGCGGAAACTGATTTTCAATATTTCAGCGGCCTTCATCTTGGAATTTCCCGCCTGCATAAGGGCCTTGGAGATCATCTCTTTCTCCAAATTAACTACGGCCTCCTCCATGCCGATGTCAAAGAGTTGCGCCGCGTTTTGGCGGCCAGGCGTAGTGTTTGCCGCCGCCCGCTTATGAACGGAAATTTTCAGGCTTTCAGGTAGAATTATATTGGAGGTCTCCAGAGCAACGCCGCGTTCAATGATATTTTCCAATTCACGGACATTGCCTGGAAAATCATAATTCATCAGAACTTCCATGGCATAAGATGACAATTCGTTGATATTTTTAGCAAAAAGTTTGGCGTATTTACGGAGAAAATGCCTGACTAGCAGAGGCACATCCCCCTTGCGTTCCCGCAGGGGCGGTACGCGTATTGGCACTACTGCCAGACGGTAGAAGAGATCCTCGCGAAAGCGTCCGGCAATTACCTCCTGTTCCAAATCACGATTCGTGGCGGTTATAACCCGGACATTTATCTTGACTACATGAGGGCTGCCCACCGGTTTGAATTCCCGTTCCTGAATGACCCGCAGCAATTTGGTCTGAATTAGCGGTGTCAGTTCTCCCACCTCATCCAGAAAGACACTGCCTTTGTCGGCTTCAGCGAAAAGCCCCCCCTTATCTGTGGTGGCGCCGGTGAAAGCCCCCTTGGCGTGGCCGAATACCTCGCTCTCAAACAGAGATTCTGGAATGGCGTTACAGATAATCGGCACAAATCTATGGCCGGCGGCCTTGCTCAATTTGTGGATGGCCTGGGCCACCAACTCCTTGCCGGTGCCGGACTCCCCCTGAATAAGAATATTGGCATGAGTCGGGGCAATCCGCTTGATGAGATCGAATATCTTCAACATGGCGGGGCTTTGGCCAATAATGTTCTGGAAGGATTCCACGCCGGATGGCGGGGCTGAGGCTCTGGTGTCCATGAGGGCGGAGCGGACTATCTGTTTGATTTCATCAACATTGAACGGCTTGGTGATGTAGTCATAAGCGCCGCCCTTCATCGCCGATACTGCGTCTTCCGGTGAGGCGTAAGCGGTAATAAGGATAAGCGGAACAGCGCGGCCTCCGGCCCGGATCTGCTCCAAAAAATCCAGACCACTCATCCCCGGCATCCTGATATCTGAGATGATCAGGTCAAAATCATCTTCTGCCAAGGCTTTCAGGGCCGCATTGGCGCTAGCCGCAACCGCCGCCTCGTAGCCTTCCTTCTCAAGGAGAATCTGGAGAAATTCCCGCATACTCAACTCATCATCAATTACCAGTATCTTAGCCATGGAGATAGGTCTCAATGTTTGGGAATCAGTCGCCGCATTTTGCTAAACTCGGCGGATAAGAATAGACCGCGCCTGAGGTTATTTAAGCGTATATTTGAACTTAAATGTTCTTTTTTGGCCATCGGTCAGCCGGGTGCCGACGGTAAACTCATATGTTCCCTTATCGGTCAGGACTATATTGACACCAAAGGCATTTTTCATGGCCATCATTCTCAATGGTTTGTCGGTATGGCCGTCGGGACGGGTGATCTTTAAGGCCGCGATTCCACCCGTAAGCGGCTTTTTTGAGGCCTTATCGGTAAACATAATCATAAAATGATTGGTGGCGGCCATATCCATTTTACGCATAGATGCCTTTATATCCATTAGGTGGGCCATGGCGCTTACGCCGTTGGCAGCGGTCATCGGCAGCATAATCATCTTGCCCGATTTCATATTCATGCCGCTCATGTCCATATTCATCCCGGCATAGGCGCTAACAGTGGTTAATGAAAGTATTAAAGCCGCTACAATTATCAATTTTTTCCGCATCATAAGAGATTATTCCTTGTATATTTTTTATTATTTCGGGCAATCAGGTGGTTAAGCAGGCTCTAGCGATTTTGCCGCCACCTCATAGACTCCCATGGACAAATTACCTTTACCTATAATTCTTTTTAGCTGATCCCGCATCAAGTTTTGCTGAGGCCCGGCGTAGCGGCGCCAACGGCTCAGATATCCCAGAAGGCGGGCGGCAATGGCGGGGTTTAAGCCGTCAAGCTCTAAAACCGTGTCGCCAAGCAGGGCGTAGCCCGTCCCCCTAATATCGTGAAAACAAATGGGGTTTGCCGCCGCGAAACTGCCGATTAAGGCCCTTACTTTATTGGGGTTTTTAATGGTGAAACGGGGATGTTGCATCAATTTCTTGATATTCTCAAGGGTCTGGGGCAGGGGAGTTGTGGCCTGCAGGGTAAACCATTTATCCACCACCAGAGTTTGCCGCTGCCATTTTTCATAAAATGCGCCGAGGGCCTTCTCACTTTCTGGACAACCTGAATGGGTCAGGGCGGTCAGGGCGCTCAACTCATCGGTCATATTGTCGGCCTCTCTGAATTGGGTAAGGCATATGGTGCGGGCCTCATCCGTGCCTGCCGCCATCAGGTATGAGAGACATAAATTTTTCAACCGCCTGATACCGGCCATTTCCGGGCTGTAAACGTATGGCTCCTGTTTGTAGTTCCGGTATATCCGGCCCATAGGCCCCGCCAGTTGCCGGCCAAATTCCCGCCGGACAAATTCCCGCGCCTCGTGAATGGCGGCCACATCAATTTCCGGCATCTTCTCAGCCAGGTAATCTTCGCCGGGCAGGGTCATAATTTGGCTGATAAAGGCCGCGTCCTCATGAAATCCAGGTGTCAGGACAAGCCGGAACAGTTCCACCAGACCTTTATGCAAAACCAGGGGCCGGCCGGCTCGGTAGTCAGCAATCATGGCCATCATCCTGTTGGTCAGCAGGCGTTGGCCAGCCTCCCAGCGGTTGAATGAATCCCGGTCGTGGCGGAGGAGAAGG
>JAADIV010000185.1 GCA_013151175.1 Deltaproteobacteria bacterium
AATATGAGTACCGTGCCGGAGGTAAACCTGGCCCGTGAGCAGAAAATGCATTACGCCACAGCGGCCATGTCAACCGACTATGACTGCTGGCACGCGGAAGAGGAACCCGTCACTTGGGAAATGATTCTTGCTACCATGCAGGAAAACGCCCATAATGTTATTCGTCTATTTTGTGACGTCATTCCCCATATTGCCGCCTATGATGATGTTTGCGGGTAGCAGGAATCAGGATTCATGGAACAGGATGTAGGAGCTGATCCTGTATCCGCTCGGGTGAGTCTGGCGAAGCGCTGGAGACAAACGTAAAATTACAAGGAGAAAGATATGCCGATTAAATCGTTAATTCGTTCCATTCCGGATTACCCCAAAAAGGGGATTATGTTTCGTGACATTACCACCCTGATTAAGGATCCCGTGGGCTTTCGTCTGGTGATTGACAGTTTGACTCAGCGTTATATAAACGGAAAAATTGATTACGATGTCATTGTCGGCATTGAGGCACGCGGTTTTATTATGGGCGGCGCGCTGTCATATACCCTGGGGAAGGGATTTGCCCCCATCCGCAAATCCGGCAAGCTGCCAGCTGAGGTGTTTAGCCAGGAGTACGCTCTGGAATATGGCACAGATCGGATTGAGATCCACAAAGATGCCCTGAAGCCGGGAGCAAAGGTGCTAATTGTGGATGATTTGCTAGCTACCGGCGGTACAGCTCTGGCGGCGGCAACTTTGGTGGAAAAGCTTGGCGCCAGGGTAATGGAAATGGCCTTTATTGTAAATCTGCCGGACGTGGGTGGAGAAAAGAAATTGGCAGATAATGGCTATAATATTTACTCTCTTACTGAATTTGCCGGGGCGTAATAACCGCGTTTATGATGGCCCAGAATCCCTCTTCCGCCTGCTCTACCCTGGCAATTACCTCTTCCAGGATAACGGGTTGGAAATTATCAGGGTCGTTAATATTGGCGATAATTGACAGCCCCAACACCTCCATACCGGCGTGTCTGGCCACAATAACTTCCGGGATAGTTGACATCCCAACGGCATCGGCGCCGCATAATCTCAAAAATCTGGTCTCCGCCGGAGTCTCAATACTTGGCCCGGCCACGGCAGCGTAAACTCCACGTTTTAGAGGAAGATCCAACTGTCTGGCGGCGGCCAGGGCGCGGTTCAGCAACTCCTCTGAGTACGCCTGCGACATATCAGGGAAACGCGGCCCCCACTCATCCTGATTGGGGCCGCGCAGGGGATTTGCGCCCATAAAATTCAAATGGTCATCAATAACCATTAAATCTCCAGGATTAAATTCCGGGTTCAAGCCGCCTGCCGTATTGCCCGCCAGAAGAACACTGGCCCCCATTAGGGATAATACCCTGACTGCCAGGGTTATCTCATTTATTGAATATCCCTCATAATAATGAAACCGGCCCCGCAGAATAATAGTCTCCCTGCCGCCAATTATGCCGCTGATTAACGTGTTCCCATGACCGGGGGCCGTGGCTGTGGGGAAATGGGGAACATCGGCATAGGGTATTTCCTGCCGGATAATGAGATCCGGCGGTAATTTCCCCTGCCCCGTCCCGGTAATAACAAGCACCTCCGGTGGTTGGGCCAGCCTTTTCGTGAGAAACTGCCGGGTTTCAGCAACCTGTTGTTGGAATTTTACAAAAGCGGCTTTCATACCCTTGGCGGCCCCGCATTTTTCTGGCCTGTCTGCTGATTAATCAGCAGACTAAAGGGAAAGGTGCTGCCCTGCCCTGCCTTACTGCTGAAGGAAAGTGTACCGCCGTGCTGTTCTTCAACAATCTGTTTGCAGGAAGCCAGACCAAAGCCGCTGCCCTCTTCTTTACTAGAAAAAAGAGGGAGAAAAATTTTATTGCGGATGTTGGCCGGAATACCGCATCCCTGGTCGCAAACGGAGACAATGGCCTGTCTGCCGCGCCGGGTGAGTGTAAGGCGAATTGTATCATTTGCCTTACTGGCTTGGGCGGCGTTAATTACCAGATTGGTGATAACCCGATGAATATCCGTGCGTTGAAAGGGAAATGGCGGCACATCATCGTCAAGCTCAAGGACAATTTTTTTATCGACCAGGTCGGGATGGACGGTGAAATCACAGGCGGCCAATTCCTCAAGCAGACCGGCAAGTGAATTTTCCCTAACTACCTTGCTAAAATGCAGGCGTTTGGCGTTGGCTAGCGCCTCTTCCAACATCTTCGCCAGGTCACGGCGA
Source organism: Deltaproteobacteria bacterium (assembly GCA_013151175.1). GTDB lineage: Bacteria > Desulfobacterota > Desulfobulbia > Desulfobulbales > VMSU01 > JAADIV01. Next base: position 2,231 of record JAADIV010000185.1, read on the forward strand.
CCCCTCTGCATGAGACTAAGATATTTTAGCTGTTTATCATCACTGCATATTTTTTCCAGGAGATCAAGCATCAGGAAAACGGTGGTCGTGTTGCGCATATCGTGAATCAGGATATTGGCCCTGGTAAATTCATCCGCGATTAATTCATTGTCCCTGCGTATTCGCTGGCTAAGGGTCTTGATGATAGAAACCAGGGCATCAGGGCGTTTGGCAATAGCAGAAAATTGTTGCAGGGTTATCTTGAACAAGTCAGAACCGGCGGCGGCAATAACTGTGGCTGAACGCGGTTTATCTTCAATTATGGCCATCTCGCCGATATAGTCTGGCGGCCTAATGGTCGTCAGTCGGCGATTTTTTTTGAAAATCTGGAGAGAACCGGCCAACAGAATATACATATCCCGGCTGATATCACCTTCATGGAAAAGTATTGTTTCTTCTTCAAGGTGTACCCGCGATATTTTTTTACAGAGAAGGCCAATCTCCTCATCAGTCAAAGACTGAAAGAGGTCTATTTTTTTCAAAACGGCAAGGCGTTGTTGTAATTCCATATTTTTATGCACCGGTAAAAAGCCCATTCATGGCACCGCGCCAACGGCCGAAACCACCTTGCCCGTAAACCAGTTTAGCAACCAATTTTGAGCGTAGAACTTAATTGAATCCGCCTCAAAAAAACGCGCGTTCTTGCGAGTGTCAGGTAGGAGCAGGGATCTTGATCTTACACCCCCATCCCCCCTTAAGAACCCTGTGTACGATTTTCACCGCACAGGACTCAAGTCATTGATATCTCCCAATTTGAGCAGTGAGATCGAATCGTTTCGTTCCCGAAACACCCAATTCCTCCCGCCAATGCTTTGGTAATAATTTGACTGGATCCATCTTCGCATCTTAGCGGGTCGACTTAATTGATTGGTTCGCTAACTTTTCTTCCCATATCGGTTGTTTTTTAAACGCAAACTGAATTTGTTCAGGAATATAATACCTTTTTGCCCTAAAACGGATTATTTGGCTTAGTATTATCGACTACTTACACATCGCACGACTAGGAATTCTGCTATTATATCAATCGGTTAGTATAGCCCAACCCTTAATATTTATAACTCCAAGACTGACCAATAATTCAAAATCCTTAACATCGAGACCAGTAACCTTTTTGAACAACCCAGGCTCAAGCTTTATTCGTTATGTGTTTTTTGAAAAATCAAATTTATAAACACCTTCTTCTAACAATGAAACATCAACATCTGTTCTTCCATATCTCTTTAAGTCATTGATTGTTACCATTTGTCCTGCCTGAACGCCTAATCGATTCCTGAGATATTCTCCCATAAAACTTTTTTTAGGAAATGAGCTGATTTGTTTTGGATATTTTAACCCGTTCTCATCTTGATTTCCTTCTAGTAAGCCATTCATAATCTTTCCGTCATCCCAAATTATTTCGACTATATCATTATGTCTATTTTGACGACCGCCAACATTAATCATTGTTGTAAAGTCTTGTTTCAGAGGAAATAATTTTGGATATAAGCTTAGATATTCTTTTTTTATAGCAATGTATGCATCATTGGGAGCAACATGACCTTGCCCTTGTCCCCAATTCAATCCACTTGCAGTAGCTACACGCCCGCTTCTGTCAAGAAAGGACATCTTGCAGCATTCTTTTGAAACTTGGCTACTTAAAACTACTTCAGGCACCCTTGATCTTGTAATCGATAATTCAATATCTGTACATATTACTGAATTACGCATTACTCTATCTATATAATCACTCAACGGTTGAAATGTATCAATAGTAGTTTCTGCTAAAACTTCACGATAAGGCGTAGAAAGACCATTGGTTGAGAAATTAGCAGAGCCAATTAAAGCATAATTTATAGAGTTTAAATTTTTCCAGACATAACATTTAGAATGAACAGGAATTTTCGAATAGAAAATATCTATTTGGGGTATTTTATTCTGTAATGAGATTAAGGAACTATGTAAAGTTTCCTGTATTCCTCTATCTCCATACATACCGTAAATGACTTTAGAATCAAAAGGGAGCTCTCTTAATCTGGAAATGGGATTAGGCCCTACATAACCAGATAAAATAATCAATTCATCAGCTTGACAGATTTGATGTCTTTGAAATATTATCTCCTCTAAGTTTTGATCAAATAACATGTACTCCCCTTAATCTTTATCTATTTCAAGAATAGTTTCCGCTATTAACTTGGCAAATTTAGGAGGTACAGCATTTCCTACCATTTTATATTGATCTCCTCTATTGCCTAAAAATTCAAAATCATCATCAAAAGATTGCAATTTTGCTGCTTCTCTAACCGTTA
>JAADIV010000166.1 GCA_013151175.1 Deltaproteobacteria bacterium
GACCGCCCCCCGCCCTGAAATACCTGGTATAGGTCAGGAAATCATCGGCAAGCTGCCGCCGGAATTTCGCGGTCTTCTCGACAAATTCCACCTCAAGCGCCATGGCTTTATTAAAATATTCTTCCGACTCGGCAAACTCCGCGCCTAAGGCCTTGATACAGCCAAGGTTATAAAAAACCTCTCCGCAAACAGGTTGTGCCGCCAGCAGACTCTCCACTATGGGACGAGCCAACACATAATTTTCCTCATCCATATAGAGCCGGGCCAATAGTAACTTATTTTGTTTCTTATCCTCCTGCTGTTCTATTTTATCAAGGAGGAAACTCTCCCGCTTATTAAATGATAAAATTTTGTTAATATTCTCCACTAGCAGAGCAAGCGTATCTGTTCTGGCAACATTGATATTCAGCAGACGCTGTAGATTCTGCTCCAACCATTCAGGGTATTTTGCCGGGTCATTTTCCAATGCCACAACGGCCTGCCGTTCCCGCTCACTTAACTGTAGGCCATTCATGGTGATTTCTTCCAGGAGGCGCCATATTTCGGCATTATCCAGTTTTTTATGGAGCTTGTCTATCTTCTCAATTTTGCGCTGAGTCTTGGGCGGGAGCATATTAAAGGCCCGTACCCGGCCCCGTTTTTTCATGACAGCAGTTAGTTCCCTGCCCACCGATCGGCACAGTTTATCTGCCTCTGTTATATATTGTCGCAGAATCTTGGCCTTATTAAGGGTATAGCGAAATTTTTGCAGCAACTGCCCGTTGTCTAAACCGTTGGCTGCCTGCATATGCTCGTCAAGCAAGGCCCGAACCTTTGCTTCTTCGCCACAATATGAATCTATTGTCTCCTGCAGGGTCAGCACCTCCGTTCCCTCAATATGGGCACCGCCCTCTGTGGCATTGATAAATTTTTTGGTGGAATTGGCAATGGCCGATTCAAAAAACTCCTTCATGCTCAAAAAAGAACGGTTTGTCCTGAGCATGGTGCCGTCAATCCCCTTGACCAACTTCCCTTCTGTATTGCCGTCCCGTAATATATCTGTGGGGGCGCTGCCCTGCAAAACAGTGCCTTGCGCGTGACTTGCCGTTTGGGGATAGGCCAAATCCTGACCGACAAAGATAACCGGATCGCAGCCCAGGATATCGGCAGCTACGAGGTTAAGATGAGCAACGGTACTCGCCCCACTGGTGAATATTTCACCGCCCATTAAAGAGTTAAGCCAGGCCTCCATGGGGTTAGCGGTAAAGGTCCAGAAAACCTGGCGGGCCGGAAAATTCTGCGGGGTTCGGGGATTCACCCATGATGAACAAATAAGTGAGGTATCCTTAACTTTCGGGATAACATCGGCAAATTTTTCATAGGTCAGATTATTTGGGTCAATAGAGGTCAGAAAATGGGGATTTATCCCATGTTCAAGGAGAGCCGGCAGCACCGTATCAACGGCCATAATTACCGCCCGGTCTTGCACCTGCTTCAGAATATGAATATTTTTGTCAAGCGATGGGCCGCCGGCCACCAGAATGGCAGGAACTCCGGCAAAAGTCTTATGCAGATCCTCCAAAAGATGTTGATGGTGAATGGTGGTGATATGCCGGAAACGATTATTAAAAAAGTTACGCCCTAGGGATTTGACCGTCATGCCGCCCACATTCATGCCGTTAAGATGCAGGAACAACTCTTCCTTTAACTGCCGATAGCCCTCAGGATCAAATTCAAAGGACTGCATATGGTGTAAAACTCTGGAATCCTCAAGCTGTAGAGTACGGGCCGCCGGGGCCAACACAGTGCTGACTTTGTTCTCGGAACCGATCCCCAGGATTAATCTCTTATCCGTCAACAGGCTGCTGAGGTCAATATGCTCTATGGCCTGCCTGAAAATCCCCGGATCACGTTCAAAAACCGCGAAAGACTGTAACAGGGGCAACCGCTCCAAGATTCCCAGGGCCGCGTACCCTAGCCCCATTCCTAGCAGGGCCACGAAGCCGGCATGATTAGCGGGAATACCGGCCGCAAAATCATCGGCTTCACTCTCCGGGTTTGCGTCCTTATGCAACAATATTGAGCTGCCGTCATGACCATCCAACCGCAGATTAAGGCTGCCATTCTGCGCCCGGCAAATTTTGCCCGCCGCCCGCGGCCGCAGTTCCGTAATCATTTGCCAGATATGCGGCTGCCGATCCTTTAAAAGAGCCATATTGCAATCGTAGAAATCGGGAAATTCAGTCATAATAAGCAGATATCCTGTGGGTTAAGGGAAGGCGCCAAACCAAATAGTCCAAGAGCGTCCAGGTAACATTCGATGCAAACGCCATGCCAAGAGCTACAGTGGCCTTTCCCCTGTGGTTAGGCAACATTATATCATAAATAGATCTGTTGCTCTGGCAATTAATTTATAGGACAGAGGTCACCAGGATATAATTTCTCTGACATTTAGTCAAAAAACCGTGTTTTCTTTTAAAGATATAATTCTATTCGCCGATACAGTTCATAGAGCGGATTTATTGTAATAGTTCATCAGGTGTTTAACCATATCGTTTTATAGACCGGCAGCAGTTAAGCCGGACAGGGAGGTGATAGAAGGGCATAAAAATAAATAGTTTCAGGGTAATTGAATATGGTCGGGACTGGCTCGACCGCAACGGTACGACAGCGATCGTACATGATCGTACACCGGGAAAAGGATTTCCCGATGAATTTTTCATTTCTCACGGAGGATAAAAAGATGACACTAAGGATTAACACCAATATCGCGGCGTTGAACGCCCATGAAAACATGATCAAAAACGACAAAGCGCTTTCAGCCTCGCTGGAAAAGTTGTCGTCAGGACTCAGAATCAATAAAGCGGCTGATGATGCCGCCGGTATGGCCATTGCCGATTCACTGAGGTCTCAGGGATTGGGACTTGGTCAGGCTATCAGAAATGCCAATGACGGTATTTCCATGGTGCAGACCGCTGATGGCGCCCTGCAGGAGTCCATTAATATCGTTAACAGCATCAAAACAAAGTCCATTCAGGCCGCTCAGGATGGGCAGACCACTGATTCCCGTAAGGCTATTCAGTCTGACATCACCAAACTCATGAATGAGTTGAATAATATTGCCAAGACCACCTCATTCAATGGCCAGAAGCTTCTCTCCGGTAATTTTACCAATAAAAAATTCCAGGTTGGCGCCTACTCAGGAGAAACACTCAATATTTCCATTGGCTCTACCGAGTCAACCAAGATTGGCCATATCTCCACTTCAAACCTGACCTTTGCGGATAAGGGTACCGCCGCGCTGTCTATTTACAGCAGCTTGCAGAACAAGACCTATAACCTTAACACCATTCAGGTTGCCTATGACAACAACAGTGAGCACAGTCTTGGGGCGGTTGCCGATGCCATTAACAAATTGAGCGACGTCCTGGGTATCACTGCGGCGGCTAATGTCAGTTCTACTACCACCAATAGTGTCGCGGCCGGTACCACGGATGCTACCTTTGCCATTAATGGGGTCAATATCGGCAGTGTAGCGGTGCAGTCGAATGACGCCAATGGCGCCCTGGTGGCGGCGATTAACCAGAAAACCAGTGAGCATGGTGTCTTTGCCTCCGTGGATAGCCAAGGTAAGCTTACCCTGACCTCCAACGATAACCGGGCGATCTCGGTAACTCAGGGGACAAATACCACGGCAGTGCTTGGAGCCACCACCTCCATGTCAACCCTGGGAACCATTGCCCTGACCCAGAATGGCACCAGTGAGATCGTTATTAACAATCGGGCTGGCGGTACGGCAGTAGCGCTCACGGACAATTTACTGGAAACCTCAGGGGTAGTTAATACAACTGCATCTTCAACAATGGCCTCTGGTTCTACGATTGTTACTAAATCAACCATTGGTGCCGGTAGTATTTTAGCAACCGGTTCGGCTCTTGTGGCCACTTCCGGCGCTGTTTATACCACCGGCAGCAGTACTCTGGGTTCAGGAACCAAATTAACTACCGCCTCTATTATCAATTCTGGGACAACTCTTACTGCTTCGGCCAAAGCAAGTGGCGTGGTTGCGGGCACCGGCACACTTGGTAGTGGTAGTACAATAGCAACGGTGTCAACCATAGGTGCCGGTACAACCATTCATACCACTACTACGGTTGGCGTAAAGGTTGATACATCCTCAACAACTGGTTCTTCGACATTAGCAAAAAGCAGTATTTTGAATAGTGGTTCAACCTTAGCAGTAGGAACTACCTTTTTGCAGTCAGATATCGCTTCGAGTGGAGTAAGTGGTGGGTCTATCGTTGCCTCTGGCCTTTATTACAGGGTCACGGCTGCCACAGTCACTGCTACTAGCGGGACTCAAACATTAACCAATGGTAGTGCAACACTGGCCTCTGGCTCTATACTAAAAATCAACTCCCAAGTGGCAACTGATTCATCTGTAGGCGCCAATATTCAGACGAGTGGCGCACTCACTACCAACGCTGACATGACGTTAAAAACAGGAACTAGTCTTGCGACTGCTAGTGTCCTTGCTAAAAACACTGTCATCACAGGC
>JAADIV010000130.1:0-1250 GCA_013151175.1 Deltaproteobacteria bacterium
CGATGGCCGCCATCATCAGGGCCGGAGGGCCGCCGATAAACAGGCTGAGTGGCAGAGGCTGATTTTTTTGCTCAGCGGCATAGTAATGATAGCCGCCGCCCTTATGAATCTGCCAGTGAATGCCGGTTGTCTGGTCATCATAGCGCTGCATCCGGTACATACCAAGGTTGTGGCCCTTGTTCTCCGGATGCTCAGTATAAACTAGCGGCAAGGTGACGAAGGGGCCGCCATCGGTATCCCAGGAGGTGAGCAAAGGCAAATCGCACAGATTGATATTGCGGCATGATTCCTCTAAAATTGGGGCATGCCGCACATCATGCAGACCAATTTTCAAGGCCTGACTCAACAGACCGCGCATATCCCATAGACGACCCAGGGATGGCGGTTGAAAGGATTCTACTGTTTGTACCAACGATTTGACAAAATTTTGCGGCCGCCTGCCAAAGGCCAGTTCCAACCGCCTCCTGCTGCCAAAAAGATTTGTAACCACAGGAAATCGGCTGCCCTTGACCCTGGTAAACAGCAGGGCCGGGCCGCCATGGGCAATGACCCGCCGGTGGATTTCGGCAATCTCCAGGTACGGGTCAACCTCTTCTGTAATCGTATGGAGTTCTGATTCACGGCGGAGAATATCGAGATAGGCGCGCAGGTCATTGATAATATCAGCCAAAAGAAAAATCCCCAAAAAGTATTTTTTATACGCTGTTTTTATAGTATATTGCCCATAAAGTCCATATGGCAGGGCAAATTACGGGCAATTCAGGAAAAGTTGATGGTATTCCCGCTCTGATAAATGGGCCTTCATAGTCTCTGTCAACAGATTAACGATGGCAGTCAGCTCTTTATCGCTCAAGCGAGGGATTAGGGCCACCAATAGCTCGGAGTGGCTGAATTTTTTCAGAAAGGCCTGCAAAGAATGCTCATCAGTTGGCCGATCCCAACCGAAACAAATTTCTTTGATATTTTGATTTTCACCCATTATTTATCTACCCCGGATAAGCGGGACAACTTTCAGTAATGTCCGGTTAAGGACTTGCGGTTCGGGAACAGAACGTATCTATACAAGCCTATGAGCAAAAAAAAATCAACATCCGCTACCGCCTGGATTGAGGCCGAAAACGGCTATGAATACCTCAAAAATCATCAGCTAATAGCCCATATCCTTAAAGATGTTCAAAAAAAGCCCCGGTATCTTACCCTATTGCATAAAGGCTACCAGTCCGGCGCTACGGTTCTGGTTACGGTGAGCC